>VXOP01000391.1 GCA_009839975.1 Candidatus Poribacteria bacterium | reverse complement strand
GCATACATTGGCCAAGAAAAGTAAAAGTCACCATCATCCCCAGGTTCTACAGTATAATACGTCTTGGCTTCATTGGGAGAGAGTTGTGAGAACGCTTCACGGATTTCTTCAACTATTTCTGCTGAATTCTTCTCTGGACGTACCCACCACATAAAAGACATCATTGCATTTCGCGTATGAGCAGTCTTCTCAATCTCAAATCCTGCTTCGGAAATCATTGAATTCCATTGGGACGGAGGATACCCAAATACATGTGAATCGTCGCGTAACTTCTCAACACGGTTCTGCCACGTTATTAACGCTTCCGATTCAGGCGAAACAGAATCTACGATGCAAAACAGTCCATCATTTAGTAGAACACGATGAACTTCACTCAAGAATTGAGGCACATTCTGAAAATGATGGGGGGCAAGTCGACAGGTCACTAAATCAAACGAACCTGTACAGAAAGGTAATGACTCCGCAGCAGCAACAGAAAACGTAACGTTCTCTAACGATTGCTCTTGTGCCAATTCAGATGCTTTAAGTACCATTTCAGGTGTCAGGTCTGTCGCAATCACAGAATCTACCTTTGGTGCAAGTGCAAATGCTGTAAAACCTGTGCCGGTCGCTATATCCAGTGTCTTTTCTGTGCCTTTGGTATCAGTAAAATCAAGGATCACATCAAGTGTATCACCTTTAGCATGCACGGTGCTTTGTGCATAGTAGTCAGCATGTTGACTAAACTGGTCGCGGACAGCAGTATGGATGGATTTCATATCTGGTATAATTTGGGGTTTTGGCTGGCTAAATTACAGCAATGATTCTAAGTAACTTCTCGCTTTACGCATAGCGTCAATAGGATCGGATTGACCTTCATATACAACAGAAAGACATCCATTATACCCGACTCCCCGCAAAATATCTAACACTCGCGGATAATCCAACCATTCCTCAACACCACTATCAATCTCATAGAACTTCGTTCGGACATAGACAGCATAGGGGGCAGTCTGTTCAATACTGGCATAACAGTCGTAATCGGGATGCGGAGAACCGCGATGTCCACTTGCACCGGGAGACCCAACATATTGTCCGGTATCTAAGATATGCGTAAAATACGGATGATCAGTTTCCTCTAAGGCACGAATAACAGCATCTCCATCGCGCGTAACATTATTGTGGTTATGGTTCTGCAAACCGACGAGAATACCTGATTCGTATCCATATTCAGCAACTTCTCTGAAGCCTTCAATCATCGGTTGCCATAATGTTTCCTCGTCCTCACAATCAGCAGGGACATAAGCAGCAAAAACGCGAACTATTGGACAACTCATAAAAGCAGCAACGTCTATCCACTGTTTAATCATTGCAATCTGTTCGTGATGCTCATCAACAGGTTTACCGAAGTTGTTGCTTATACCGATGTAACCTAATGGTAATCCTTTTCGCATTAGGTTCATCTTAAGTTCGCGCAAATAATTGACATCAGTAGACTCAAATGCTCCGTAATGCAGTTCAATGACATCAAACCCAAGGTCATATACGATCTGAGCAAAATCTGTTGCTGTTGCACCTTTGACGTTCAAAGACATGGTGCCGATTTTCATCATAACTCTATGTCCCTTTCAGCATACCCATTGGTATCTTTCTGTATGATTTCTATAATTCCTGATCGTCATCCGATTCATCATCTATTTCTTTAAGTAGTAAATGCGACTGTCGATGCGTTGTTTTTAGGTAGTTAGTTAGGACTTCTTGAATTGTCTTTAGCGTATAGCGATCATTTTCAAGTATCTCTATTCTTTTTTCATAATTCTCCATGAAGTTGAGTCGGTCAACAATATCTTGGAGCAGATTTTCTAATTCTCGATAATGTGTTCTTTGTTCTTCCAATGACTGGATCCTTTCTGTCATTGCATCAAGCTTCTGTTTCGTCTCTTTCAATTCAGACTGTAGTGATCGAGAAAAAGCGATTAATTTCTCAAGCGTATTTGTGGATTTATAGACAGATATTTCTGATTCTATGGGTGGGAAATCTTTAGGGATGGTCTTTTCTCCATTCTGTTCAGGTGTATTAGTGTCGGTTTCTTTAGGGGTATCTATATCAACTATCTCATTCGTTTCATCTTCAGGGTCAATCTCAGTTTCAAATTCTTGTGTATCAATTGGTGAGATTTCATGTGTTCCCAAGAGTTTAATATTATATGTAGATGGTAGATAATTCTCCTTCCGTTCAGTGTAAGTAATTTGGACGCGGAGTTCTTGGTCAACCTTAAGTGAATTCAATCGTGTATGAATATTTCTGATCACGACCTCGTTGTATCCGAAAGCTTGATTCGTCTTTGTACTTAATTGTCGTAGATATCGGTAGAGTTCCATTACATCGGAGCTTTCTCGTGAGATTCCTTCTTTCGTCAATACTCCGATAATATCTTCATCCTCGGCATTCGTTGCGGTATGTAAATTCGGTAATACAACGTCAAGTGGTACTTCACCTTGAATTGCCCTCATACCAAGGGTCCAGCTATTTTCCGAGAGTCTGCCGCTGTATGCAATGAAATCGTAAGTAATTGTCATCTTCTTTTACCAACCAATATAATAGACATTATGGTAAAGAACTCACTCGTCATCTTTGTTGTCAGTTAGTTCAAACACAGGTTCCATCTGTGCCCACCATTCGCCAGTTTGTGCTTCTTCAACGGGTTCCTGAAATGTCCGCATTAATTCATCCCACTCTCTGCACTTGGGATGTTGTTCAAGATAACGTGGAAAATCACGTTGTATATCAAATGAATCAACGGTTTCCATCGCCATGAACAAACGTCTTCCTAAAAGGTAGATATTCATTTTCGTAATACCGACTGCTTTTAAGCCTGCTAAGGTTTCTTCCCAAGCATTTTGATGATAAATCTTGTATTCCTCAATTATATCAGGATCGTCTTTAAGGTTCAAGGTTAGTCCGTAGTGTTTCATTTATTTCCAGAGCTTTTTCTATAATCAGGTTATGGTCAAAAGCGAGTCTTGGCAAATCCGATGTTGAGTGCCATAGAACTTCCGACGCATCGGAACCCGCAACTGCCTCCTGTTGGTCTTTACTGATGATACCGACATAAGCGATAGTGATAACACGTCCGCGAGGGTCCCTGTCAGGTTGTCCGAAGGTACCCACCTCTGTCAGTTGCACATCCTTTATGTTTGTCTCTTCATATAACTCGCGTAGTGCGCTCTCCTTAAGGGTTTCGTCCAGATGTATGAACCCACCCGGTAACGCCCACAGATTTTGGAAAGGAGGATTCTTACGTCTGATTAACAGAACTTGCGGATATGCCTGTGTATACGATAATAGAACTATATCAACAGTTACTGAAGGACGTGGATATTTGTAACGATACACCTTAAAAAATATATTATCAGATATGAACATTTTTTGTCAATATGAATTTTCAATTGGCAGCGAAATTAATGTATGTGATATAGAGGACGAAAATACCTAATCTAAATAAGCCTTCCATTTGCACAAATCTCTTGACAAATTTAGTGAAATCTGATATGCTACACAAATAGCTTGATAATTAGTGAGAAATGTGTATAACAGTATATCGTTTACGGTTTTAATCCGATTCTTATAATTTACCACTCTCACAGGATGATGCTGATTCACTAAGAAACGGAATTGATGGCGTTTTTGCAGTTGATCCAACAGGAAAGACAACAACAACTTGGGGCAAACTGAAAGCTTACAATTAGAGAATTCCAATAGGAACTTTTCGCAAGATAAATTACAACTGAGTTATTTCAACTCAAATTAATCTATAATATACCTGATAATGGCAATGCTATTTTCAGCGTAAAAGAATAAAGGAGAACAATAATGCGTTCTAATGTTATAATAGCGGTATGTATCCTTAGTCTGTTATTGACCACTATCGGTTACATAAATATATCTGATGCAAAAATTGATGAAAGTACAATTGCAGGCATGTGGACATTTGAGGATGGACAGGGCGATACCGTTACTGATGAATCTGGTAACGGCAGTGATGGAACATTTGTCGGTGATCTCAAATGGGTAGATGGAAAATTTGGTGGTGGACTGGAATTTAACGGGACAGACACCTGGGTTAAGATCGGAACGAAGGGTGATGCTGATTCGTTAGCTGCTTTAGATTTTAATCAGTCTGAAGGATTCTCAATCCACGCCTGGGTTTATTCTGCTGTTGCACCGACAGGGAAATGTATCGTATGGAAAGGACTTGGTTGTTCCACATGGTCACAGTATCTGCTTGGAACTGGTGCCCATGAAAATGGTGCAAATTCTGCAAACGCGTCATTTCATATTCGCGTAGGAAACGGTGGCGCACGGCTTGAAGTTCTTGGTGATCCACTACCAGAAAAAGAGTGGGTCCACGTTGTTGGTGTTTGGGACTCAGAAGAACTACATATATATGTGAATGGCGATTTACAGAATAGCGCAGCCGCAGCTGGTGCACCGTGGGCTTCACTCGAAGAGGTATATTTAGGTGCGGATCCAGGATGCAGTAGACGTTGCCAATGGAATGGTATCATGGATGAAGTTGTGATCTTTAATGTTGCACTGTCTGAGTCAGAAGTTAAATCTCTTGGCAGCGGTATTGAAGGTGCTTTAGCTGTTGATGCAGCAGGGAAAACCACTACCACTTGGGGGTTAATCAAGTCTAAGCTAAACTGAAAATCTAATGCAATCCATTAAAAAGGCGATTATTCCGATCGCTGGATACGGAACACGCCTCTTCCCCGCTACGAAAGCTGTGCCAAAGGCACTATTCCCAATTATTGATCAGGATGGCATCGCAAAACCAATCATTCAGTTGATAATTGAGGAAGCATTAACGGCAGGTGTGGAAGAGGTGTGTCTCGTTGCACAACCCCATCAAGTTACCCCAATCACCGGCTATTTTACGGGTGATGTTCCAGAAGCCATTCGCGAAAAACCAGAACTGGCAATACAAGCGGATAGATTGACTGAAATCGGAGAACGTCTACAGTTTGCTATACAAGCTGAGCCGCAAGGTTTCGGACATGCAATCTATTGTGCAAAGGACTTTGCCGATGACGAACCTGTCATGATACTACTCGGCGACCACCTTTATATCCCAGATTCAGAGGTCTCTTGTGCTAAACAGTTAGTAGATGTGTATACGCAAGTAGAAATGTCTGTTACCAGTCTTGATGTTTGTGATGAAAAAGAACTCCCATTGAATGGGATTGTGCAAGGGATAACACATAAAGACAATCCTGCAATTTTCAGATTAGCACGTATAGCCGAAAAGCCTTCGGTTGACTATGCACGAGAACACATGCAGGTTGAGGGTATTTGGGATACTCAGGAAACGTATAAATACTTGTGTCATTTCGGTATTGACCTACTCACACCGCTTCTGTTTGATATACTGGATTACAACTATCGTAACCAGATACTAACACACGGTGAGATTCAGTTACGTGATGCAATGGGTGAAATGGTAAAGCAGGAAGGTATGTACGGTTACCGCGTTGCAGGTAAACGCTACGATACCGGGAACCCGAAAGAACTATTAAACACTACGTATGCTTTTGGACTTCACGGTCCGTATCAGAATAGTTTAGCCTAAACGTAAATAATACCATATATGAAAGCCAAAATCATAGGATCATTTCTTTGTGGGTTTGTGCCGATTTTTATGATTGGCTCTCCAGCGTGGATACTCATCTTTCAGAAGTTTTGCAGCCCAGTTACCGTAGTAGGCGTATCCGGTGCGGCGTTCTTGTCCTATCTCTGAAAACGAGTAACGGACTACCGAGTCCCGGTCAAGAAAGATTGGACGGTTGGTGCCGATCTCGTAAAAACGTGCCCAGAGCGGTCCTGCCTCGGGATCCTTTACGACTCGCTTATCGTTTTTCCCCTCTGCGTCGGTGAATTCTTCACTACGTATTCCGTGGATAGCAACGGTCCTAAACCACGCTACAGCTCCCTCCACAGCGTTGATAATCTCTGGTGTGGGTTCTTCTATTGACATGAGAAAGCGCACGACCTTTACACTTTCTGCCCCTGAGATTGATGGCGGTTCATAGGAACGTGCCCATGCGGGTTCGAGCGTTTTTTCGTTATGCTGTGCACACCAAGCAGTCAGTTTTCCATCCTGTCTAATCTGCGTGCGAAGGATGCAGTCAATCCCCTTTGTTACAGCAGCCTCAACTTTAGCGCGGTCCTCTGCATTCAGGAACTGATAGTCCGAAGTTTCAGAGATGTCTCGGAGAAGTCCGAGAATGCGTGACATCACATTGTCATTGTACGTGATGTGACGATGGTAGCCTTTGCCTAACGGATAATACTGTGGCCACCCACCATTCGGGTATTGTGCTTCAAGGATATGCGTTAGACCTTTGAGAAATGCTTGTTGGTATCGCGTCTCGTTTGTCGCACGAAACGCCCGTGCAAGAAAACGTAGTTCGTCAATCGTTGCACCGTTATCAAATGTTGCGCGCAGATCCTCACGTTTACCATCAAAAGGTTTAGAGGCAGTGTCTCTCACTTTGGGCCAACCGCCGTACGGTGTTTGCCACGTGAGGACGTTATCAGCAATGCGGCGACCTTCCTCGCTCTGGAACCATTCAAGGGATTGTTTCGTGTATCGTGACGGAACATTTGCATCAGCGGATGATAGAAGTAAAAGACATAAGACACACGTAACAGTCAGTTGTAACTTCATAAAGGTATCCTTTCAAAGGAAAATACGAAACCAAGAACATCTAGACTGGTAGGTGCGATATCCTTATCGCACCGGATTTGCCCAATATGCTTTTTCGGTAGGTACCGCGTAGTACCCGGTGCGATTAGGAAATCACACCTACCGGGTTGGGACTAATCTGGTGCGATAAGGATATCGCACCTACCGGCCTGGGAACATCCCTAAATTGACGCCTATGCGTTATTCTAACGTCCCGCCGACTTCCAAATCTACAATTTCTATATCTTGAGATGCGGTCAATTTACGAAACGCCTCCACTGTTCCTGTCAATACGGGGAATGTTCCGTAATGATTCGGATGGACAGCTGGAATACCGAGGAGTTTTGTAGCATACGCTGCTTCACGCGGTCCCATTGTAAAATGATCACCGATAGGAAGCAGTGCTAAATCGGGTTGGTATATCTCTCCGATTAGCTGCATATCACCGAATACATTTGTATCTCCAGCGTGATAGATTTTATACCCGTTCCCAAACTCAAGGACGAATCCTGCAGGTTCACCCAAATAGATAATAGAACCATCCTCTTCAATTGCGCTATTGCTATGATTTGCTGTAACCATCGTAGCCTTTACGCCTTCTACAGTTAAGGTGCCACCTTTATTCATACCAATTGTGTTCTCAACACCTTTACTTTCAAGATATTTTGCAGTCTCAATGATTGCAACGACTGTAGGCGAATGCTCTCTGGCAATTGGTACCGCATCTTCCATGTGGTCAGCATGTCCGTGCGTTATCAGCATAACGTCTATAGACTCAAAGGTCTTTAGCTCATCAGGACAGACAGGATTATTTGTCAGCCACGGATCGATTATTATTGTTTTATCGTCTGCCTCTATAAGATAAGTTGATTGTCCAAGCCATGTAAGGCGAATACCGTTATTCAGTTTCATGTTTGTTGTCTAATATCTCCTTTCATCTAAACAAGTTTGAATATTAAATATGCAGGTTGCACGTTGATGACGGGCGGGGAGACCCCGCCCCTACGGGTTTGGTGCCTGCAGGATTTTCGGGAAATTGATAATTCATTATTTAATATTGCTTATATATGAAGATTAAGTAATTAAAAGGGTAAGACCGATCTTTCCCAGGCCGGTAGGTGCGATTAGGAAATCGCACCTACCGGATTTCCGCACTCATCCACCCTGAACCTATCCGACTTCCTCACCGTCCAATTTTCCTACTTGCAGATCAATTTCATCGCGAGATTCAATTTTGTCTACCTTACCATCTACCATATAAAAAATCCTGTCTGATACATCCAGCATCTTGTGATCGTGTGTAGCCGTGATTATGGTAACCCCGTTTTCATCATTCAGGTTGCGTAATAGGTCAATGATTTCAATACCTGTTTTTGTGTCAAGGTTCCCAGTCGGTTCATCTGCAAGGACGATTGCAGGGTCATTAGCAAGAGAACGCGCGATGGCTACCCGTTGTTGCTGTCCACCAGACAGTTCTAACGGTTTGTGCTGCACACGATCACCCAACCCGACAAGTGAGAGTAGATCAACACCCTTTTCTCTACTTTCATCGGCACTCATACCAGCGAAAATCATCGGCAACGAGACGTTTTCGAGTGCTGTCATAACAGGGATAAGGTTAAACGACTGAAATATATAACCGATTTTCCTGCACCGCAGCCATGCTAACTCATAAGCATCCAGCTGCGCGATGTCTACTTCATCAATATACACCCTCCCCTCGGTCGGCTTATCTAAGCCACCTATCATATTAAAGAGTGTAGATTTACCGGAACCAGAGGGGCCCATGATAGAGATATACTCACCTCGCTGTATCTGAAAATTGACACCGCGTAACGCGTCTACAGTCGTTGTTCCCATTTCGTATCGTTTTATCAGGTTTCTGACTCGGACGGTATTCTCTTTTGGGAGCGTGCGTTGGAATCGTTTCGGTGTTTCGGTGAGATCTGGTTGTTTTCCGCCTATTTCTGTTTGCATATTAGTTTCCTATGAGAGGATGTACCTCAATTGTCTACATATTGTTAAGTCTGAGTTGGTGTGGTGTTTCCCGAATAGTTTGTATTAAGTAGTTTCTTGTCCATGCCAGAGCATTTTGTAGGTTTATCTCTGGGTTAGGTTGTGTGTACCCTTCCTTTCTATTTTGTCTACGAAGTGCATTGAGACTCATGGTATTTGATTTTTTGCTATTGCACGGTTGGCAAAGAAGTGCGCGATTATTTATATCGTTTGTACCTCCATCACTTTTAGGAATAATGTGGTCAAGGTGTAAATATCTTTTGTCGGGTGGCACAAAGTTGCATCCCCAACATGTGAGTCCAAACTGATTGATAAGGATTTGGTGCATCTCGGCATGTGTGTGCAGTGGTTCGAGATGGTGCTGATAGACATGGGATAATTCGGGTGATGCGGGTTCTTCTTGATCGGTGCGCATAGGGGAATCAGTTTGATAGTGGATTTCGTATTTCGCTGTTTGTCTGTCAAGCCAGTCTTTATCTGTGGCATATTTCTCTATCCGTTCGCGTTCTTTTTTGCTAATACCCATCAGACGCGTTATGATGTGGTAGCGTGCGTCTATGCGCCGGTCAATGCCTACCCAGCGACGTTTGAGATTGTCTGCTGCAATAATCGTGGTGGCACATCCGCAGAACGGGTCTAATACAAGGTCCCCTTCATTGCTACTGGCTTTGATGATACGTTCATAGAGAGCAAGTGGTTTTTGGTCAGGGGAGCCGGTGCGCTCGTTACCTCTTAAGTATGGAATATGGGTTAACCAATCTTCAGGAAACTTTCCAAGTGGATTTAATACGGTTTTTCCCTCTTTTGAATATCCACTACCTAAACGGTTGAGTGTGTGACCTTCTCTATTTTTGCTGCCTTCAGCGTAAGGAAGGCGAATTTGGTCTACATTAAAAATCCATTCTGAACCTTTAGAGTACCAGTAAATAAGATCATGTGCTTGTGACAGTTTTCGCTGTCCTTTTGCGGACATTCGTGTGTAGCACCACACGATTTCATTTCTGAAATTTTTCTTACCGAAGATAGCGTCCATACACATTTTGATGTAATGGCTAGCAGTGGGATCACAATGCAAATAGATGCTACCTGTTTCTTTTAGGATACGATGCATTTCAATGAGTCTAACGCTAAGGAAGCAGAGGAATGCGGCGGTATCCTCACCTTGACAATATCTGGCAGCGTCAATAGTATGATATAATGCGGTGTGGTTGTCTTTGATTTCTTCAAGCCATTTGGGATGCACTTCATTCCATTTCCATTGATCTGGTAATATGCCAGTATCTCCCCATTTCCAATTGTCAACGTAGTGTCCTGCTGTTGCACTCCGATTTCGTTTCGTGTTGAAGGGGGGGTCGGTGGCGATCAGATCAACTGTTTCGCTGTTCATACCACGAAGCACATCCAAGTTGTCCATTTCATAAAGTGTATTATCTGGAAAGTTTTGTGTCATACAAAGCAGCCCTCCAAAAATGTATTAGTGGCATTATAGACTAAGTGATTGGACTATATCAAGAATCAGAGCGGTCTTCGTTTCTTTGTTTTGCCTCTTGAAGTTCATTATATCGCTTCAGGAATTCAGAATGCGCCCGTCTTACCATCTCAAGTAAATCCCTATAAAGTCTAATATAGATTTTTGTCATTGCCAAACGTTTTGATCTCACTTGCACGCTGTCATCATCATCCACATCTCCACAAAGGAGATACCCTGTGACTTCTGTATACTTATAATCGGTATCACTTGTTTTTTGAATCTGAGCCTCTATAAACTCAACGTAATCTCGAATTTGGTCAAGCTCTTTTATAGATACTCTTGACTGAGGACGTTTTATCTCAACTACTACTAATTTTGTCCCCTCACTTACACATAGGAAATCAATACGTTTATTTACTTCAGGTACAACATTATTCTCTGGAAAATGTTCACGGAGTAATCGAGTATAGTACAACTCATCAGCGACCAATGTCCAACGAGGGTCAATGATCCAAGGGAACTCCTTTAAAAAGTCGTGAAGTGTTGGTACTTCAAGGGCATTTGTTTCAATCAACTTCTGAAATTTCTCAATTGTTTTTATTCGTCCTTGGGTAACCCTTGTCATTTCTTTTGCTTCAACAATTTGCCATTCTCTGAATAACGCAAGAAGTTGTCCAATATCCTCGGGGTCAGTTTCAGATAAGTCTTCGGCAATTTTCCAAAAAGCATCAAACTCCAAAAAATCAAGACACATTTGGATGAGTGGTTCATGATCTTTGGTCTCAGCAATAGGGTTTTTCTCAATAGTTTGTCGGACTAGTTTATCAGCTATTTTTAATGCACGCTCATTACCTATATCCTTGGCTTGATCTCGAAATTTGACATATAAAGGATTTTGTAACAACTGTTTTTCATTATCCTCACTACGTTTGTCACTCCACGCTCGAGCAATTTTATTTACTTCTTTTTGACCCCACTCCATAAGAGCTATATTTGGTTCTGTGTCCCATACTAACGCATTCCGGGTTGTGCTAATCATATCTTCTTTCTGATCAACAAAATCAACATGGAGTTCACCAATAAGATAAGATAGTGCATATTGCTGCCCAACATTGGCATTAAAAACAAAAGGTTCCTGCACCAACTTACCTCTTGCCATAAGGACAATCCCACGGTCTACGTCGTCAATATTTGGTGTAGATTTCTCAAGAGCACCGATCCATCCAGATACTGTCCAACCAGTTTCTGGTCGAATTTCCTCATCAATTGGCCATAGATAAGGCTTACCATCTGTATCTTTTCTAAGTAGACGTTTCAAATCTCGATCTTCAGTTGAAATCGGTGTTCTGTTAATTATAACCTCAAAATTATTTTTGGCACCAATAACAGCAAACCGTCTAGCAAGTCCTCGACGAATTATTCCAATTGAAATACGGCGGCTTTTAAATTTTATTATATTTCTGAGTGTTATTTTGGTACCCTTAGTAACATCACGTGTGGGCATCAATTGGGGCAATTTAATTACCCGATCATCCTCTTTTTCCAATAGTTTGTCATAATTAATTATAAAACGACTGGTATCACCGTCTTTCACACTTTCTATCTCGATTTCCTTGGCAATTCCGAAGGCAGAAAACTTACCGATCCCTTTTCTACCCATAATTTGACGCCCACTCTTGTCTGGCATCCCATTTTTGTCTAGTATAACGTCAGATTCTTCATCGGAACGTCGATCTCTGCCTATAATGAGATACTTGTTTCGCACATCATTATCTGACATACCAATTCCATTATCACGGATGATGATTTCTGATGTATTTTCGTCAATTTGATCTTCTGGGATTGTAATCTTTACTTCTGTTGCGTTTGCGTCCCAAGCGTTTGCTACTAATTCACCGATTACCGGAGGTAATGTTGAATACATTTGCAGACCAAGATGCTTGATGGTCCCAACGTCAAACTTCATTTCATACGAGTTCTCGTTTAGAACTTCATCTTGATTCATCAGATACTCCCTTTAGTGTTCACAAGCATTAATTATTGATTTTCCTAATTGTTCAGCAAATTTTACAGGAACAGCATTACCTATTTGGCGAGATATACCAGAAATTGAGGACCCGAAAAATTCATAATCATCGCTGAAAGTCTGCAAAGCAGCCGCTTCACGCAGTGAAATACCCCTGTTTTGCTTTGGATGTGTAAAACGTCCAGAATAAATATCTACGCAACGCGATGTTAACGTTGGACTCGGTTTATCCCACGCCATCCGTCCAAACACATCCCTATGTGCATCAGGTTTTTCCTGATGACATTTTAGCAGGATAGATGTATCAGCTATGTCTTGCCTGTTACCACCATCTATTGGTACTGCTTCAACAATACGCTTATGATGAGGTTGTAGCTTCCTTGTAATATGATTTAGACAATCTTGCGATTCTTCACCATCATTAATCTCAGGATATTTTCCATTTCCAATACATTCCCTTACCGTTACAAAATGAATTGGATCTGTCTGCGCTATAGGTAACGAAACCGAACCCTGTCTTGATGCCAAAAGTATAAACCGCTTTCGTGTTTGTGGAACACCAAAGTGTTTAGCATCAAGTAAAGCTGCTGCAAGATCCGAAAAGCCACACTCCTTCAGAACTTTTAAAAATTCTTCATATATTTCTTTCCCAGGACCATTGTTGAGTCCGGGTACATTCTCAACAAGAATAAAATCAGGTGGACACTGTCTAACGATATTGGCAAAAGATAGAAGCAGAATTTTTCGTGGATCCGACTTTTGTTGTCTGTTGAGAGTAGAGAATGGTTGACATGGTGTGCAAGCAGCATAGAGTGTAATATCAGTTTGCTGTATATTAAACATCTCACGTATAACATGAATCTGAATATCATTAATATCACTATTCACAAAACAACTCGGGACATTATTAGAAGAGTATGTTTTTCGCAAACTCTCATTATTATCCACACCTGCAAGAACATTAATTCCTGCATTTAAAAGACCTCTTGTTAAACCTCCTGCCCCACAGAAAAAATCAATTGCTTTAATCATAATATTCTCCCACTCTATCAGAAAAACTATAATCAGAAAGGAATCCCTGAATACAGTATGTTTAACTCATAAAACGTGGAAACTTTATAAATCCTTTTTAAGTATTTAGTTGTTTTATTAGCATCAAATGTTAAGTTATTATTTATTTAATATAATGTTATTATACTATCTTAGTAATTGATTGTCAAATAAATCGTATGAGCTCCACTTATCCTCATGAAGATTAAATTATTAATCGGGTAATACGCGGGCGGGGAAACCGATAATATGCGGTCTGGGAAACCCAGCCCCTACGATGGTTCTGATGCATTAGATTACCTGATTGTTTATTCAATCTTCATCTGGATAAGAACCCGAAACGTTTTTTCTGTGCGGGTTTCTGAACTGCTGCTTGATTCTGTTTTGCTTCCTGTGGAATGGCAAATTGGATAAAATTCCGTTTCCCAAGCGTCTGTATGAATGTAAAAAGTGATGTTTCGGCTTCTTTTCGGGTCAACTGATGTTTTTTCTGGAGTGCTTTGATTATCTGCGAAATAGTATGTTTACCATCACACATCTGCCATACAAACGCACCGATGCTATCCAAGACAACGACGCGTTTATCGGGAAGCATAAAAATTTTACTCGTCCATTTCACCCAGAATTTATCTTTCTGCGGAATAACAAGTGATGCCTCTTCCTTATCGTCTATTTCCCATGTTATCAACTGATTACGTAAGGGAAATGCCTTGAGGACTTTGCTTCTATCTACGTCGGGTCGTTTCTTTAGTTTTAGAGCATATAGAGCTTTATTGAACATGTTTTTGTACTCGTAAATAAACGATCTTCAATCAAGTAAGATCTAATGACAGTGGATACTTTCAGCAACTTCTTGTGCCAGTTCTTTGGATGTATCGCTGCGTCCGATTGCTTGCACTACATAGATGCGGTTCGTAGTGTGGCAACGCCAGGTATGAAACACAAGTCGCGTCCGTTTGAAGATTTTGTCAAATATCAGGACAGGTGAAAGTGGCACATTATCATACAGTCGTGTCTGTTGTCCGACAAATGTTATACGTTCATCTCCGTTTTCGTTATGTGGTGTAACCTCGAATCCGTATCCACGAATTGCTTTAGCATATCTTGCCCGAAACCAAGTTTCCAATTGATTTTCTTCAACACTATACTCATTGAGTAATACCTCTGCCGGTCCATAACGTTCAACGCTTATTTTGCGATTTCTTCCTCTGGTGAAAGCAAATAGCAGATATCCGCTGAGAAGTTTCTGCCGTTCTAACTTGTAACTGATCGGGACAGCAAGTCTGAGACCATAAGCACTCCACACAGTAAGTTCAGGGTTACCGCGATCAGAAATGGACTTAAAAATCCGGAGTACTGTCGGACGCCAATTCTCCTTTAGTCGACCCATCACTTGTATAATGGTAATCCGTTTTGTTTCAGGATTATGGATAATCAAACCGTTTGCACGGATACTGCCTTTCCAACTAAAACCGAGTACAGTGTAATCTTCCAGGTAATCCTCATCTTTAATCAGGTCAACGTTTCTACGAAAGGAGACATTACCACCCCGTTTGTAGTTCTTTCTGACTAACTTGAAGTATTCATCCAGTGTCTTGTGTAGATCAGGTTTCTTTTTTCGTGATTTTGCCCACTTTAATTCTAAACGTGGCATCTCATCATCATCTAATCGGAGATAACCATTTTTCTCATCACCGTTGATACCGCTGATTTCCCATGATGTTGGGAGTTCTATCTGAATTCCTGCCCAGCCAAAAAGAGTCCACTCCATTTCTCTGTCCTACCATGAAGAACACCTAAAACGGTTTTACAATCACTGCTTTAGAAACGAGCGCAATAGCAACGGTACCCATCCCAATCAATCCTACACCGCAAGCAAAACCTGCTGCTAATACAGGATTGAACATAAACCATCTTTTAAGACCGAACCGTTTAATCATGTAGAATCTACCGATAATAGCACCGAGTAACCGGGCGACCATACTGCCGGGATCCGCTCCGATCCCCCCGACAATACCGTAAAACCACATTGAGGGGAATTTGAACACCCAAAGCAAACCGTAAATGGCTAAGTTTGAGGTAAATCCTGCGGCGACATAATCACCCCGTATCGCTTGAATGATTTCGCTGTTTCCATCACGTAGGGATGTCTTCATCAGACATTCATTTGTAGCATTTATGGGCCACATCATCTGGACGAATGGATACTGTGCACTCGGTATGGGTGCTATCTGCCAAATAAAGTGTTGTACTAAAATGCCACTGATAATCAGTATAGGCATAATCAGCAAGGTTGCAGCGAGGTTTGAGGTAAAGGTTGTTCCAGTAAGTTCCAGTACCCGCCATCCTTGGGTGCCTGCTCCGTAATCTTCATCGGGGAAGGGCGCGAACCAGATATCAATCTCCTCGTAACGACTGAGAATAAAGGTTATCTCATGTAAATAAGGTATTTCAAATAGGTCACGACCAAGTACACCAAAGGTCCTTGCCGTAATATAGGAATTCAAGGGTGTGTATATAAACGCAAAGCCGAGTAGGAAACTGAGTGGAAAATTCGGTACCATCCAATGGATAAGCCAGACAAATCCCCCCATACCGATGAGCCATAGTATTCCCATGAGCCACAATGGAAAATCACCCCGGTTTGGTGGTGTGGCAAGTGAACCGCGTTCTCCCGCTTTTTTCTTGGTACTACGCAGTTTGAAAATCATCGGTATAGAGGCTGCCATGCCGACAAGACCAAGACTGAACGTTTTGCCTATACCATAACTTCTCCAGAAATCAAGATCGTTAAAGAGTCCGGTTGCACGCACATCCAGTCCAGGTTCCCATTGGTGTAGTATTTCATTTCTATAGAGGATGTGCGGGTTTAAGACGAATTGCGACAACATCGCAGCGACAAACTCCGACATCACCACAGGGAACGGCAAGACAAATCCGAAAAGCATCTGCGCAAAGTCCGTCCTGAGTGCAAAGACACCTGTCGGTGCGAATCCCTCTATGCTTTGCGTAAAGTCAATCCAAGGGATCTTGAGGATCTGGATCGGTTCACTCATCATGACACCAGAGAGTGCTGGTACACCGATATATATGAATCCCCAGATTAAGCCTGCCATTGACCCGATTGAGAAGACTTGCCATCGCCATGTTTCCTGTTTTCCAGTAGTTTCTGCCAATGCGGTTGCACCTTGTGCCGTGATGGGTGCCATCGGATACGGAAGTCTTTCAAGGTCCGCTGTGAGTCTAAATAGGATATATTGTCCGCTGACAAAACGGAGCGTACCCAGCAACTTACTTGCAAGGAAAATACCGATAGGTAAGAGCCAATCGACATGTAACAGATTTCGCGTTACGACACCGACAGAATCGCCAGCGGGGACAACCCACGCAGGTATCTTATCAGCAATTTCGTAAGAGATGGCTTGCGGTGTGTTCACAAAATAGGCATACCATATAAAACTCCTATATTGCATTCCGCTGCCGACTGCTGCGCCGGTTAGGCTTAATAGCATATAGAGTTCTTGTCGACGTGCGGTCGTGAAAGAACGTCTGGCTAATTCGGTGAATAGGATAACAGCAACCCATGGTGCAGCAGCTGCACCGGATTGTCCTGAAACATAACTCAGATAAATGGAACCGGGCATCATCAGCAATCCGACAAAGAGTGCACCGAAGAACACTTTACCGGTTAATCCCGATTCAAAGGTTCTGATGCCGCCTTCAATATCGTACCGTTGTGCCCAGGCTTGCCATTCATCTGCTTGTGAGATTCTCTCTCTCGCCAATTAATTGTTCTCCTTAAAATAAACTATCAACTCAATTATCATCTTTCCGTGTGTCTTTCTTGCTCTTTCCCTCGGTAAATTCTTCCCAGAAGTGAGCGATAAATATACCGATTGTTAGTATAAGTGCAGCAAACATCTGCCATTGCCAACTACCACCCAAGAAGAGAACACTGACAAACCAGAGAATAGTTCCTATGATGATGATAAAACTTGCTAATTTTTCCATATACTATTCTCCTTTAACATTTGTTTCTTGCAAGAAACTCTATTTGGTATTTGGTTTGGCTCATATTCCTCTTTTGCAACTAATAAGAAGGTTAGATAATTATCGATCATGTGGTGCTTCTACAACATCTATTCCAATTGAATCTTGTTTTTGGAGTCTGGAGATCAAGATTTCTATATCTTGTATCGGATTCCCTTTGAGGTTCAACTTTTCTAATTGTGCCAAGTCAATGAGTGGTGTGACATCACTAATCTGATTATTTGAGACATGCAGTTCTTTCAACTGTATCAAGTTTGCCAGTGGGTTAACATCGCTAATTTGGTTGTTACTGAGTCTTAAAAATGTCAAGTGTTCCAACTGATTGAGCGGTCTTATATCACTGATCTGATTGCGACCTAAGAATAAAATCCTCAGATTTGTTAGACCTGTGAGTGGTGCAATATCACTAATTTGATTGTTACCAAGTAACAGCCGTCTTAGTTCAGTCAATTTTGAGAGTGGGGTAATATCTCTCACCTTATTTACCTCAAGATTTAGGTCATTCAATTGTTTCATTTCTGCAAGTGGGGTGATATCCCTCACATCATTTTTTAAGAGCCATAAAATTGTCAATTGTGTCAGTTCTGTGAGCGGTGTTATGTCACTAAGTTCGTTATTAGTGAGTGCTAATCGCTTCAGCTGCGTGAGTTTTCTTAATGGTGTGATGTCCGCTATTCGGTTATAACCGATTTCTAAATGTTCCAGCTTATATAAATTAGAAAGTAGTGCTATATCGTGTATGTTATTTTTTCTAATGTCTAACTCTACAAGATTCCGCAATTTAGAGATCGGCGTTATGTCATGAATCTCATTTTGCGAGAGGTCAAGTTTTTTTAGCTTCTTTGCATTTTCGATCCCACTTAAATCTGTTATATACCTATGGTGGGCACGCAAAGATTCCAGTGATACTAACTCCCTTAATAATATAGGTTCTGTTGGATTTAAATCGAGTTCTTTTCTTATAGCAGATTCTAAATTTGGATCTTGTATTTTTACGACCTTGAAATACTCATAACCCAGGTAAACCAGAATAACGAAGAGAATTAGTAATAAAGGTAAAAAACGCCTCATAGTGTTAGTGTCCTTTAGTCTGCCGGTGCTATAACGGGTTCCAATCCTGTCGTATCTTCCACTGTTTCGGTGTTCTCTGTTCTTCCGCGTTCGTGGAATTCTGCGCGGACATCTACACTGAACGTTCGCCATATCAATAACTGTTTGCGTAACAGGTTTAGGAAACGACGGTTCACACGTTTCCAAGATGCGATCTCTCCACTCTCGCGATTCACATCCAAGGTAATTTTGTATAGGTCTTCTTCTTCTCCACCAACAGGTGATGTGATAAACTGGATAGATTGACTGACCCCCAAATCATAAGGTGCTAACCATACCATCATACCGATCTGATGCGAGTCCTCTTCCTCAGAAGTGCTAAAGGTCACATTGTCCGTATAGAAATCGCTTGCAGACTCGTCGGCATGTGCATCGAAATAATCACGCATAAAGACATTCAGTCCGAGTGCTTCTTCAGCCAAAACGGTAAATGGTAGATTGAAGTGCCATACATCACCCTCAGGTTCAGGTAGTTTCCATTTTCGTTCAATATCCGGTACTGCCATACGCGATGCTTTTATAGCAGGATATAAGGTACTTAAAAGCACGACAATCATCACAATAACAGTCGCTACAACGGTAGACATGGATGAGTAGTTGAGCGTTAAACCGGCAAGCCAACCGAAATGCACTAACGTTGTTGCGATCACTTGTCCCATCAGATAACCTAAAACTGCTCCGACAATTGCATATACACACGCTTCAGCAAGGAACAGGAATGCGATATGTATGGGTGCCAGTCCGACAGAACTGTAGATCCCGATTTCACGCACACGTTCATAGACTGCACCCAGCATGGTATTCAGGACAATCAACGCAGCAATCAGAATGGGTACAAACAGATTTCCCATACCACTAAAACTTGTCATGCCGATACTGCTGTAAAGGTATGTATCTTTTCCTCTACCGACAAAGAAATCAAGCGCGATACGGTTCATCAAGGGTGCCATAATGAGATCAAGTTTGTCAGTGGCAGCAAGTAGGTTCGGGTCTTCATTTTTAGGTTCCATGTTGACTGCGACACTTCTGAGCGTGCCACCTTGGTTCATGACAACTTCATACGGTAGGATTGCAATACTATCGGGTGTCAGATGTAGATATTTCTGAAGTTCCCCCTCAAGGGTTTCATCACCTGTACCGCCGCGACTTTGCTGTTGTTGCATGAGTTGATAATCAACAGGCGTGAGTTCTTCTCCATCGTTATCTGTAAGATCCTTGAATCCGATTCCTAAGACACCGACGACGGTGAAGTCCGCGCCGTATACGGATATAGTGGCTTTTCCCATATCGCTTTCTGTGAGTTTTAGTAAGTCTGCCATACCTTTCGGTAGGACAATTGTGTAGGGCCACTCTGTGGGCCAATTGGCAGCATCTTCCCGGTTGAACCATTTTCCGTATTGCAGATATCGATCAATACCTGTAACCGCGGGTTCTGACTCACTCATTCCGACAAGCATGTTAGCAGCAAACTTTAGAGCTTCACCTGTAAGCGGATTTGTTGCGGGTGCTGGGTCTTGCGGGTTAGCACTTCGTGTCAACTGTACAAATGATTGATCTCCCGTTCCAGATGACTGGTACCAAGAACGCGGTGCAACAACATTTTGTACGGTGAGGACAGGTTCTTCATCAACGTTCTGTATGAAACCGTTCTCTTGCCAGGTCGCTATTGTGTTAGGAATATCAATTGGGTCTTGCTCCTGTCGTAGCAGGATATTGTTTTTCTGTGCAAGAAGACGTTCAAAGTCATCAACACTTATCTGTGTCTTCTGCATGTCATTCAGAATTGAGTTTAATACGGGTTCTTCAAGGGGGCGCCAATACTGATCCCGTATAAGCAGACCTGTATATCGGGGTGTCACTTGTGGCAGACTGGTTCGGTTCGGATGCATAAACGTCCGCACGGATGTAAACGAGATGACAGTAAACGTAAGGATAACCAACGTGGCACAAGTGAGAATTGTCCGTCCTTTCCGTTTACGCATATTTGAGATACCGAGACTAAAGGCTGCGGAACTTGCACTGAGTCTGCCGACATCTGCTTTGTAGACTTTGTTCCCTTGTTGACGGATCTTTTCAAGCTGCTCCTCAAATTTGCGTACAATAATGCTAATTACAATAACCGTTAACGCAAGCACAATGAAAGCGATTAAGATGATGATGGGTGTTGTCGTAATTTGGAATGCTGGATGCACCTGACTTAGGAAATAAAAGACGAGTAGGAAAATGCCGAAAGTGGCTAAAATCTGTTTATGTATGTTTGGGAAACCGAATATAAGTCGTTCCATAAAGTACGCAAACGGCATCAACAGTGCAAGGTAAAACATAATGCCGTTGACAACATCGTTTCCTGTTCTCTTAACATCAGGATATGCTCGTGATTCGTATCCCCATGCAGCACGTGCTAATTTTAACGCTTGCTGGTAGTCGTTTTGGTATAGCGCGGCTTCTGCACGATTGAGATATTCATTGGCAAATTGGTGCAATTTATCAAGACGGTCGCTTGAGATACCGAACCGTTTGTAAAGTCGTGATCTGTTTTCATCAAGCCACCACATGTCCCGAACAACGACATACGGGGTGAGACGTATACTCCCATTTTCACGGACGACGAAACCTTCACCGGTATAGAGTGTTGGGTTTTTCATACCGCTTTTTGTGGCTTTAATCAGAAGTAACCTTTTGCCGATCTGTCCATACGCCATACCGATTTTGATACGACTATCAGGTTCGCTATAGACGAGTGCAATAGGTTCTGCAGCGGATACACCCTCCTGTTGCCACGGCTTTGACACACCGAATTTTTCTGGCGGACTATCGGATAATGCATCAAACACCTCTAATTCACGAAGGGTTCGGAGATAACGTTGGTCAACAAGATCGTAGATAGTTGTTGACACACACGGGAATGTCACAACTCTACATCCGCGTCTGCGTGTGTTAATTCTGACTTTGTTCGGGAGTAGTTTGGCCCCGTAGTTTCCTAAATCGGGTGCGTAAACAATATCTCCAGAATCTGGGTCAAGTTTATATGCCTCAACTTCTTGAACGCCTCCGAGCCGTCGTGTTGCATTCTCTTATAAAAAACTCCGAGCCCACGACCCGTAGAGGAATCAGGGGTGGCGGGGGTTGGTGGGAAAAAAAA
>VXOP01000367.1 GCA_009839975.1 Candidatus Poribacteria bacterium | reverse complement strand
TTATTTAAATACTAATTGGGCGATTATTTATCGCCCAATTAGTGTAACTACTACAATGTTTAAGTTTTTTAGGATCTATCAGAGGAAACTGGGTTAGTTTGAAAGGACGACATTTTCATTAGTCCTACCTATCCCAATTCATAGAGGAGTATATCTAACAATGACAAATATCCGTTCATTCAAAAAATGGAAAATTACTGTTCTCAGTGTGAGTCTTCTGCTTGGTGCCTTATTTGCTTATTGGTATATAGTAAAACATCCCGCAGTTGAGATAGTTAACCTAACCGAAGAACATCAATCCACACACACGAATAAGATGTCAACGTCAGTACTCAGTGAATCACCAGCACAATCCAGTGATACGAAGGAAGGTTCAGACATTCCGATACAAGCAAAAAGTAGCGTTCAGACGACAAATGTAGATAAGGACGCAAAAACAAATCTCAAAGAAGTAACAAAAAGTATTGACTTCCTTGAGATGCTTGAAGAGCAAAGCGCATCTGAACATCAATCTCACCTTAAAAACGGAACCGCAGGTGCCGGATCTGAGCTAAGCCAAGAGGAAATATATCAACTCATCCGCGAAGGTATCTCCTATTATGATAGTCTTCTTGTGAGCGGAAGCGTTGACTTTTTCATGCAAAGTTCAAGTGCTCCTGATCCCATGAGACTAGGACATGCATCAGAGGGTAAATGGATAGATTCATCAGAAGGTACATGGCAAGGATCCTTTGAATTCTCAGGGAATAGAATTCGCGGGACAGTGAACCAGAGCATTTTACAGCATGAAGGTCCAAATGTATTGTTTCCAACAACAGAAGAATTCGCCTATGACGGCGAAACTTTTGAAAACCTCTCAACTTTTGAAAACCTCGCAAAAACACATATCGGTCCTTCAATGCAACGACAATCTGACGTTTCCTATAACGTATTCCATGATCCTCGTTTCTGGGGATGGAATATGACAGGACAGGGAACCTTCACAGAACTCTTTGACTCGTTGGTCGTAAAGAACATACAATCCGTAGAGATGAATGACACTGAATTGTTTCATGTCACTGGTACTTTTCACGGTGCTGCTACTTTTGACACGTGGATTAATCCAGAAAAAAGTTATCGTCCTGAACGTTTTATGTTATCGACTCCGAACGGCGAAGGGGGACAGGTGCGTTTTATCAAAGATTACAACTTTCAAGAAGTCGCTCCTGACCTTTGGTTCCCAGAATCAGGACAATCCACCACAACCGTTATTGATGCAGCAGGTCAGGAAACGGAAATTAAAACTGACACGATACGTTTTTCCAACGTAAAAATTAATGAACACATCTCCTCATCACGCTTTTCCTTAAATCCACCACCTGGAACATCAGTGTATGATGATAGAAGTGGTGAGGCTTTTAAGGTGCCAATGGAGGAGAATTAATGCGCTTTTTTTATAAATTCGGTATACTTATATTTCTGCAACTAATCTTCTTAACCGTGTTGGGTATACAAAATGATATGCTGCTTGCATTAGAGTATCAGATGCCTGATCATCTTGCCGACAAATCTGAAGATCCCCTGCTTTCTAAGGAATCTCAAAAACTGCTAAAACATCTTGAGAAAGAAATGAATGCGAATAACGCAAAACCCACTAGTGGTGAAATACAACTCTCGATCACCATGAGTGGACCGGAGTTAGTTGGGACGACAACCCAGAAGCAACCTAAACAGACCGAAAACTTGCAACAGAATAACAAACGTCTACCCCAACGACTAGAGTTTGTTGTTAATAAACATTGGGACATAGTCTACCGATTTAACAGGAACCGTAAATTCTTTCAAATCAAGGAACAGACAAAAGTTGATTCAACCGGAGTACAGGTAACGAATGTCCCAGAAAAACACATTGAGATTGAAATCGAGAACACCAGATGGCAGGGACGAATGAAGATAGGCGATAAGTGGAGAACATTCTTACCGAACAAAATGCCAAACATACCACTTTTCTATGGTGAATTCTATCCAAACGGGTGGGAGTGGACATCCCTCGGTTATAGTTTACCAAACTATCTCCGGGTCAGTTATAAATTATCAGACTTCCTTCGGAAATTTCCACCTATTGATGTCCAACGCGTAAAAACAGATAAGGGCATCCACCATGTCATTACTGCCAACGATATTGGTTCCTACCATAACAGAACCCATAAAATATGGCTCGATCCGCAGAAGGGATACCGTGTTACTCGTATCCTAACACATAGCAGATCCACATGGGTAGAACTTAATGCGTCAACAGGAGACTTCACGAAAACTCAAGTGATAAAGAAAGATCCTTCTATGGCAGCTACCGAGAGCTCAGAGCGTGATCACTATACCTACCAAATAGCACATTTTGAACCAGGAATTTGGTTTCCACAGACTGCTACCTTATTTAGATATATAGGCACAGACGAAAATCAACAGTCAGAACACCCATATAGAAAAATAACAATGCAAATACATAAAGCTGTCTTTAACATCCCGATTGATGAAAAAGACCTGCGTTTCCCTGATTAAACCGTAGAGTATCACACGTTAAGAAAGCAATATGAGAAAAATGATCCCAGTTTTTGTATGCTGTGCCTTTTTGATAATCAGTATTCCAAGATTATTATCGTTAAACGCACATTGGAATAGCGATGAAGCGCGGTGGTTGCAGCGGAGTGAAAACTTTATGTCCGCAGTAAAACAGGGTGAGTTTTCAAATACTCTCATTGCCTACCACCCAGGCGTCATGACAATGTGGATTGCAGGACTCCGCACGTATTTTGTGGATGCGGGTATTGACGTGCATAACCTCATCCATGCACGCTGGTTTCTTGGTGTCGTTGTATTATTTGGAATTGGTTTCTCCGGTATTCTGTTATTCTATCTGTTTGGTCAATGGGAGGCAATAACGGGTATAGTATTTTTGGTATTTTCGCCATTTCTTTTGGCGCAGACGCGACGGGTTCACACAGATGCTTTAGCTACCATTTTTTTATTGTTAACCGTTCTGCTGCTGCTACTGTATTGTAAAAATGGACAAAAGCACCGATATCTTATCCTTTCTGGTATTACTTATGGATTAGCAGTCCTTTCTAAGAGTTATTCACTGATTCTGGTTCTGTGGGTTCCGATGTGTCTATTTCTGTTTTGGAACTACCGAGAAAATAGATCTCGGAGATTCTTCACATCAATTGCTGAGTTGTTCTGTTTTCTGAATTGTGCGTTGCTTACCTTTCTTGTTTTATGGCCCGTATTTTGGAAACCTGCTTTCGGTTTATTAGCTGCCTCGCTATTAGGTATCACTATCCTTTTGCTGGATACCCTAAAAAAACAGAACGAACAGAAATGGAAATCTATTTTTTTGCTTATAACTACAAGTATCGTATTAGTCCTCGTTTCTACCATCGCAACCCGCGCTGTCTGGTTGATTTTTGACAGAGTCAATTGGGCAGTCACTACCCCGCATGAAGTAGAACACTTCTTTTTAGGTAAGATCCTTTACGATCCAGGTTGGTTGTTCTACCCTTTAGTACTTACGATCAAAAGCACACCTCTGATGCTACCACTTGCACTCATCGGATGCATCCTGCTATGGAAACATCGAAAAGATTCTACAGAAGCATCTCAAAATTTGAGAATAGCACTTGCGCTCGTCGCCGTTGCTGTCCTCTTCATAGTATGCCTTTCAGGAACAAGCAAGAAGTTCAGCAGGTATCTGTTGCCAGCATTTTCAATGTTAGAAATCTCAGCTGCTATCGGATTTGTGCAAGGGATTAAATGGGTTTACAACATACTAAGCAGACACTTTGGAACAGAAGGAACTATCCCACACAAATACATCGTGGTTGTAATTGCGTGCATCGGAATTTTTTTTGTTCAAGTATTTCCTGTTCTCGCGCTGCACCCATACTATGGTACCTACTATAATCCGTGCTGGAAGGTAACAGACATCAAAAAAATAATTACTGTCGGAGAGGGATCCGGTTTAGATATTGCCGCGCATTATTTGAACGAGAAACCGAATGCTGAACAACTTGTTATTCAAGTGTCGCCACTTGCAGCTGAATTTGTGTATCACTATTCTCAAGGTTTTGTCTATCGCTCAGATAGAAACCGTGGATATCATCCGGATTACGAAGTCGTCTATATCCGTGATGTGCAAATCGGACGTCTGCCACAGACAGGAACGCGACATGGTGAGTTGGAATGCAAAATAACTATCAATGGAATTGAACATGTATGGATTTACAAGATGATACGGAAGTAGAAGTATATGAAAGTTTGTTTATTGACACATGGGTATCCACGTTTCCCTGATGACACAACGGCACCATTTATTGAATCTATCGCTGAGACACTTCAGCAACAAGAGGATATTGACGTTACAGTTCTCACACCAGATACGCCACAGTTTGCACGTTCTGAAACAGATAGCACAGTGAATCTACAGACGTATCGCTACTTTTTTCCTCGGCAGCTGCAACGTTTAGGGTATTCCAATACATTGGTTAACGATTGTGCACTAAAGAAGTATGTATACCTATTAGCACCTTTTTTGTTTATATCGGGTATATTTCACCTATTTTGGCTGAGTCGCAAACACAAATTTGATGTGATTCATGCACACTGGCTTTTACCCAACGGTTTTATAAGCGCAGTTGTTAATAGACTGTTAAAGATACCTTATGTCATAACGCTCCACGGTTCAGACATTTTTGTTTCTAAACAGAATCTTATCTTCAAAAATATGGCAAAGTGGACACTTAAGCATGCTGCAATGGTAACGAGTGTGACCCCCGCATTTTTACCCGAGTTAGCGGCATTAGGTGTGCCAGAACAAAAGCGGTGTATGATACCGAACGGTGTAACACCCAGTGTGTTTTCTTCACCGTCTAAACAAAGGATTATTGAGCTGCGAGAAACACTTTCAATTCCAGACAATTGTACCGTCGTTTTCGCTTTAGGACGTATCGTTCTAAAAAAGGGATTCAATGTGCTGATTCAGGCACTCCCTTATGTAAGAGAAAAGATCCAGGATGTAAGAGTTATTATTGGTGGGGATGGGACTGACCTACCTCGCCTAAAAACACTTGCAGAGGAAATCGGTGTTTCGGATATTGTCCATTTCACTGGCACGATAAATCGAACGGACGTTCCCGTCTATTTTTATCTATCTGATCTGTTTGTGCTTCCCGCAGTATTTGACCCGAAAGGCAACGTGGATGGTTGTCCAATTGTTATTTTAGAAGCGATGGCGTGCGGGAAACCTGTGGTTTCCTCAAATATTTCGGGTATACCTATTGTCGTAAAAGATGGCGAAACAGGTATCTTAGTGGATGAGAAAAATGTCAACAGCTTAGCGACCGCTATTATATCACTATTAGAAAACCCAACGAAACGAGAACAGTTTGGCAGGGCAGCACAACAACGTATTCAGCAAGAATTAACCTGGACAAAAACAGTAGAACAGTTTATCAGTATCTATCAGCAAAATGTCAACAAAAACCCATAACACTCCACACTTATCAATAGTCATCCCAGCATACAATGAGGCGGAATCGCTTCCTGTTTTGCTGGAGCAGATTGAACTTACTCTGAAAACGTATGCCTACGATGCAGAAGTAATTTTTATCAACGATGGCAGCACTGATAATACACCAGAGGTGCTTGATGCACTCGCTGCATCGGTAGCCTTGTTTCCAATTAAGGTTATCCATTTCAAACGCAATCAGGGAAAGGCAGAAGCGCTCACTGCAGGGTTCGCTGCAGCAACAGGAGACATTGTTATAACGATGGATGCTGATCTACAGGATGACCCAGGAGAAATTCCCAAGTTGCTTGATGCACTTCACAACGGTGGCTACGATGTCATATCGGGATGGAAATTTCCACGTAAGGATCCTTTTGAAAAGCGCGCTTTCTCTTTCATTTTTAACAACGTTACCGCTTGGTGCACTGGTGTGAAACTCCACGACATGAATTGCGGATTTAAGGCATATCGGACAGAAGTTGTCAAAGAACTTCACCTCTACGGAGACCTGCATCGGTATATCCCTATCTTGGTACATCAAGCAGGCTATCGGATTGGAGAAGTCAAAGTGAAACATCATCCACGTCGATTTGGTGTTTCTAAGTACGGACTAAAGCGGATACCCAAAGGTTTCTTTGATCTCTTGACGGTGCTGTTTATAACGAAATACCTTAAACGGCCTTTACATGTTTTCGGCATGATGGGTGCAATTGTCACTTTCATCGGTGTGCTAATCGGGATCTACCTTGCTTTTGTGTGGTTTATAGAAGGAGGTGTTGGTTTTCGTCCCTTACTGATGATGTCTGTTTTGATGGTGATCTTAGGAGTGCAGTTTTTCTCTATTGGATTGCTGGGCGAATTGATAATTAGTTACATGTCGCGTTTAGAACGCAAGTCGGGAATAGAGAAAAAGGATTCAAAACACACATCAAAATGAAGAAAAACATTAAGCTGCCATCAAAGGATTTTAAGAATACACTCAGGTTTGGAAGATACCTACTTGCATTTTCCATTCTGTTTTTTCTCTGCAAACATCTTATTGAACTCCTTCAAGAGATAAAGGTCGAATCTATATCATTCAATCCTTTTTGGTTACTAATATCTTATGTGATTTTGATTATACAGCACGTAGTGCGTATTTTTCCGTGGTTAACAATTTATAAGTATACAACATCAGAAACCGTTTCCTTCTTATCAAGTTGGACACTTCTCAATTTATCTGAACCCGGCAAATATCTACCCGGGAAAATAGGTCAATTCGTTGGTATGGCTGCTCTCTGTCATTCCTTAGAAATATCAAGGGATGGGGCTATTGCAAGCACCCTAATTCATTTTGTGTTCAGATGTTTATTGGGGTGTTTAGCAGGATTGCCATTTTTATTCTTTCCTATAACAAGAGAATTTCTGCAGAATCTGTTTACTAATCTTTTGCATAATTCCTTTCGTACCACATTACTTATCTTATCAATAATCGGTCTCTGTGCTATTTTTGTCATTGTATTCAAGAAACACTTGTCTTACAAAATAATACATTTCTATAAACTTATATCAGAGACGTTTTCTCTTAAGAGGTTGTTACTATTCTTAGCGATTCATATATTACTTTGGATATGTATAGGTTTAGGGTTTTTTTTTTCGTAAGAAGCATTTTTCCTATTCAGATAGTTCATTTACCTATGATATTGAGTATATTCCCTTTTGCTTGGAGTATCGGTTTTATGAGTCTAATTACACCCAGTGGATTAGGTGTACGGGAAGGTGTTTTAAGTATGTTTTTAACGGCTTGTTTACCCCCTGTGACTGCCACCCTTGTGGCATTACTTTCAAGGTTGTGGTTATTAAATTTAGAAGTTATCTTAGCAGGAATTGCCTGGACATGTTACCGTAAACGTAGAAGAAAAAAATGATGAAGAGACATAATTCTGTCCTATACTCCGCAATTGTTTAATTAGATTTTGCGTATTTTGTGTTAATACCACAAGGCGGTTATGTATAAAGTTTGACAACGCAATCAGCACTAGAAGATGTGCTACTTTTCATCCATAAGAGGATTAAGCTTGCCATGGCCAAAAGGAGCAATATATGACGTTACCAACATTTTTAGGTATAGGTGTCCCAAGGTCTGGAACGACGTGGCTCCACGAACTGTTGAAAACGCACCCACAAGTATACGTTCCCAAGTATCGCAAAGAAATCCATTTCTTCAATAAAAACTACGATCGAGGTATTGATTGGTATGAGAAGTATTTTCCATCTGATGCCCGTGCCGATAAATACCGCGCTATAGGGGAAATTACACCATTCTACTTATTTTATGATGCATGCATTGAACGCATTCTAAAAATGCCATCCATCAAAAAATTGATTATCAACTTACGCAATCCAGTAGATAGGGCATATTCATATTATGTGGTTATGATACAAAATGGTGAATGTGTTGGATCATTTGAGGAGTGTATGTCTCAACACCCAGACATTCTTCAACAAAGTTTTTACAGCGAACAATTAAAGAAATATTTTCATCATTTTGACAGGGAGCAGATGCTGTTCCTTATCTATGAGCAAACTATTGCATCATCTATATCAAAGACAAAAGAGATAGTAGCCAATTTCCTTGACATTGACGTTGAGGGTTTCCCATCAACTGCCGGTGTCGGCAAAGTTGCAGTAAGTCGTATTCCTAAAGCACACGCCGCATATCTCTTCTTTAACAAAATCGCATGGATGCTTAAGGATAGGCGTCTAGATTGCATTGTCAGTTGGTCAATAAAACTCGGGATTAAGAGAGTGTTCGGTAAGCAACCCCTCCCACCTAAGATGAAAGAGGAAACACGACGGTATCTAAAGAAACTCTATCAGTCTGAAATATATGAACTTGAATCACTCTTAAATATTAATTTAGACTGTTGGAAATAGTTGACGGAGACACCCTATCTCATTATTTTACCGAAAACACTCGTAGTACTAATTTCGAGATTTTGGATAATCGGTGTGGAAATCATCTTGGCTGGTGTTGCTTTTGGATGTTACTTTAGACAGAAGTTTGGATTAAGAACCATTTGAAAAAACATAAGAGATTTGATAACATGTTGTATGAGATTACCTTAAAATAATTCTATACACCTTTCGCACCGCTGGTGCTTGGTCTTTTGCTGTTCACACGTTCTATACACCTTTCGCACCGCTGGTGCTTGGCTTCTATTGTTTACACGTTCTTACTGTTGATTGGGTAAATCCTGGTTCAGACAAACTACCAAAACTTTACACACCCTAACTGACTGACATTACCATAATTTCAGTTGTTCGTACAATCAATCCTATGATAAACTATAATAACAATACATCAACCTGAATAAACTGTTACGATTACGAACAGAATATTTGATATAAATGGGGAAGTAATGTCCAGTAAAGTTAACGAGTTCCAAATTCTAAATGCGGATGATGACGAGTTGATGCGGATTAGTCGTGAAGGAACACTGTCACTCAATTTGGATGAGATGCACGCAATTCAGACACACTATGCAAAACTGCAACGCAACCCAACCGATGTAGAACTTGAAACAATCGCGCAAACATGGTCGGAACATTGTGTTCACAAAACCTTTAAAAGCATTATTCTCTATACTGAAGATGGTAACGTAACAGAAAAAATTGACGGACTCTTTCCAACCTATATCCAGCGCGCAACTGAAGAAATCGCCAAACCTTGGTGTGTCTCTGTGTTCGTAGATAATGCTGGTATCATTGAATTTGATGATACATACAATCTTGTCTTCAAGGTAGAAACCCACAACCATCCATCTGCAATTGAACCTTATGGCGGTGCAGGAACAGGTATCGGTGGTGTAATTCGGGATTCCCTCGGAACAGGTCTCGGTGCTAAACCGATACTCAACACAGATGTGTTCTGTTTTGGATTACCCGATACACGTTATGAAGACTTACCAAAAGGCACACTCCATCCAAAACGCGTTTTCAAAGGTGTCGTTTCAGGTGTTCGCGACTACGGCAACAGAATGGGAATTCCAACGGCAAATGGTGCTATCCTATTCGATACTCGCTATACAGCAAACCCGCTTGTATTCTGTGGAAACGTCGGTCTCATACCAAAAAATCGATGTGACAAATCTGTTGAACCGGGAGATTTAGTCGTTGCTGTCGGTGGACGCACTGGACGTGATGGCATCCACGGTGCTACTTTCTCATCAGCAGAATTGGATGATACCTCTGAAAGCCTCGGCAGTGTTGTCCAAATAGGGAATCCGATTATAGAGAAAAAGATCGTTGACGCGCTCCTACAAGCACGCGATCAGAACCTATACCGTTCCATCACAGATTGCGGTGCTGGCGGTTTCTCATCTGCTGTCGGTGAAATGGGAGAAGATACGGGTGCAGAGGTACACCTGGAGAATGTTCCTCTCAAATATGAAGGTTTAGCACCATGGGAAATCTGGTTATCAGAAGCACAAGAACGTATGGTCATAGCCGTTCCGCCTGAAAACATTGAGAAACTCATGCAGATATGTGAAGCTGAGATGGTTGAAGCAACGGTACTCGGCAGTTTCACTAACTCTAAACGCTTGCAGGTCTTCTATGAAGGAGAGATCGTCGGGGATTTGGATATGCAGTTCCTCCACAAAGGGTTACCGCAACATGTCAAAAAGGCGATTTGGACTTCGCCTCAACACCCAGAGATGTCTTCACGAGATGAACAGACAGATGATTACACCGAAGACCTATTACGTCTGCTTGCGTGTCCAAATATAGCAAGCAAGGAACAGGTTATCCGGCAATATGACCACGAAGTACAAGGTGGAATTGTCATCAAACCTCTCGTAGGTGTTGAGAATGATGGACCGAGCGATGCATGTGTTGTAACGCCAATCATTGGTAGTCCGAATGCGGCGATCATATCAAACGGCATTAACCCTAAATACAGTGATGTTGACCCATACATCAGTGCAGCTGCCGCAATTGATGAAGCACTTCGAAACATTGTCGCAGTCGGTGGAACGGTTGAAAAAACCGCACTCTTAGACAACTTCTGTTGGGGTAACCCTGATAAACCTGATAGGCTCGGTGCGTTAGTTCGGGCTGCAAAAGCATGCTATGACATTGCTACTGCTTACGGTACACCATTCATCTCTGGTAAAGACAGTCTCTATAACGAGTATCGTGATACCACAACAGGCGAACAACGTGCCATACCATCAACGCTGCTCATCTCGGCAATCTGTGTCATGCCTGATGTTCGTAAAGCAGTTACGATGGATGTCAAAAAGCCGGGTAATCTGATTTATGTTGTAGGTAATACTTACGCTGAATTGGGGGGTTCACACTACTTCAGCATACACGGGTATATCGGTAACAAGGCACCCATTGTTCGAACCGAAGCGGGTAAGTTGACGATGCAAAAACTGAGTGCTGCTATTGACAGAGGTTTTGTCCGATCCTGCCATGACTGTTCGGAGGGTGGTATCGGTGTCGCAGCAGCAGAAATGGCATTTGCAGGGGGTTACGGACTCTCACTAAATCTCAATGCAATTCCTACAGGTGAGGAGATTATGTCTAACGATTTCCTGCTGTTTTCTGAGTCTAATAGTCGTTTTCTCGTTGAAGTTGAACCACAGAAACAGACCGAATTTGAAGATCACATGACTGAAGTAGCAATTGGATGTCTTGGCAGTGTAACAGATAGTCCAGTCTTTACTGTTAATGGTATAGATGGAGAACAGGTCATCAAAACGTCAATTGGAACTCTGAAATCGTCGTGGCAGACTCCTTTGCATACATAGCCGATGTATTATGTATATTTGTATCATTTTAGGAGGATAGTATGAAACCCAACGTTCTTGTCCTACGGACGGCGGGGACAAACTGTGATGTTGAAACTGATGTTGCATTTAAACTTGCTGGTGCGGATACATCATTAGTGCATATTCAGAATCTTATTTCAGGCAAGGTCGATCTTTCCGCATTTCATATACTCGCTATTCCAGGCGGTTTCTCTTATGGAGATGATATTGCAGCGGGAATACTACTTGCTGTTGAGATGAAACACAAAATCAGATCCGCTTTAGAGCAGTTCGTTGATGATGGTAAACTCATCATTGGGATATGTAACGGATTTCAAGTGCTTGTGCGGACAGGTCTACTACCTGGTGTAGAGCATAGCAACAACGGTAATTCCGAAATCCCACAACGTGCCACTTTAGCAATGAATACATCGGCAAAGTTTGAATGTCGGTGGGTAGAATTGGAAACGCAACAGAGTTCTTGTGTATTTACAAGAGGAATCAAGTCACACCTTTATCTCCCCGTAGCACATGCTGAGGGTAGATTTACTGCATCGCCGGATGTGTTAGCGGAATTAGAATCGCACAATCAAATTGTATTCAGATATGATAAGTCTTCTAAGTACCCTTCCGACAACAATAATTATCCGAACAATCCGAACGGTTCTGATGCTGATATTGCAGGGATTTGTGATAGGACAGGTAGGATATTCGGTTTAATGCCGCATCCTGAAAGGTTTCTGACAAAGTGGAATCACCCACGTTGGACACGGGAAGACTTACCCGATGAAGGGGACGGAGTCGCTATTTTCAGAAACGCTGTTGACTATGTGACTGCGACCTTTGCCTGATTAGTATTTGAGACTATCAGAGTGCTACTCTTCTTACATTGTAGGTCGGGTAGAGCGAAGTGCCATTAAAATATAAACTGGCGACACGTATTGATTGGTACTATCCTGTCGGGTTTCGCTTTGCTCTACCCGACCTACAAAATAAGACTGAATGGTATTAGGCTATCAATCGACTACTTTCATCTTTAGAGAAATTCATCAATCCTACAATCGCTATAATGAATCCAAGTGCAGATAAAAATGCACCATATTGTACCTCATCATATATCGGGCCAAGGTCGAATCTTGGGGCGAAAAAAAACACAACAAAGCAGATGAGACCTACGATACTGTTCAAACAGATGAAGAATTTGTAAACCTTCTCCTTTAAGGTTGAATAAAATGCTATGCTGAGAATTATGATAAACCAAGATGCTGCGAAAATCCATAACACGAAACCTACCTCATTGCTACTTGATGTTATATTAGCCAATTGAACACCGGTCTTATCTTCACCCCAGGGAAAAGCAAAACTAAAAAGTGAGAGTACACCACCAGCAAGTGTAATCAGTCTTGAATACTTATTCATTTTGAATTACCAAATATCCTTGAAACCACGCTCTCCCTCGGTATGCATATTGCACCGATTAACGCAATAACAAATCCCACGGCAGTTCCAAAACTACCTAATTGTATATTACCTGCTGCTGTATAAGTTGTATTACCCATGCTGCGTAATCCATTTTCACTCAAGACTGTTGCCAACAACAATGAGAGAATTAAACATAATATCCCGATGATACTGCTGATAATCACTATCCGTTTTAATCTCCCAGATGAATTTTTCGCAAGCATAATGACGGTACAAATCAAAATAAGAACAGATTCTATGAGTGCAACGGTGACTAAATTGAAACCTAAAGCGATTTTGTATCCTGGATACCTATGATGACTATCAGGAATAGGTGTTATAATTGATCCCATTTCTGTTACTGGATTACTACTTCTAAGTGTTGCCCCCCCGAGTCTTTGAGTCTTGACATTTGTATCATAACGCCTTTCGTAGCTACCTTTGTTAAATGTAACCCACGTTAGTGCAAAGCAACACACTGCCAGGGCTCCACCCATAACTGCAATTAGTCGTGAATGCCGTCTCACTTTTCATCTCCCTCATGTTTTGTATCGTCGTCATTTACGGCTATGTTGCATCTTCATTTATTTCTGTAGCGACCTCTAACTGTGGAATGTTCCATGCACCAATGAGTGCAATGATAAACCCAATTGCTGCACCAAAAACACCAAAGCTGATTATGGACAAGTTCTTAAAAATCACATACAGCACTATTAAAAGTCCTAAACCACTACATATAAGAATTGGTGTTTTGGACTTTGAGGGTGTATTCTGCATCAGCATGTAAATACATATAGCAATAATCGCTATGACAGCGAGCAATGAGAGCGTTATTAAGTTACCTCCACTCGTTGCCAGTTTAAAACCAGTAGCAGTCAGAAAGCCTTCTAATTTAGGTTGGGGGAAGTTCATTCCTGACATTTGCGGAGAGGTTAAATTCGATTTTAAAGTTGACAAGTCAATTCTAATCCATGTTAGAAAGAAACAAAGAAAGGTTAATCCGCCGCCAACTAACGGGAGTAAAAGTGGATTCTGTTTCATAATCATTCCTCCATAAAGTATGTAGCACTAAAACAACTACTTGGCAGATGTGATTACTTTAGTATTCATGTTAGATTCTTTTAACGTGCGCCACATGCCTGTAAACACGCTTGCATGTGTCCGCGAGATTCAGCAGCAATCGTGCAACACTGCTCTAAACTATACTCTCTTGCACCGATCACTTCAAGGTTAAGAGGTCCTGTATATCCGTTTTCATGCAAAACACGGATATATCCGACAAGGTCAATATCACCCCTTCCGTTCGCTTGCAGTTCAGGAGTTCCAGGACCACGTTGTGTTCCTTTACAATCCCGAATATGCACATGTTTTACCCGTGATACCACCGCGGCGATAGCTTCAACAGGATTCTCACCTGCCCGATGGATATGTGAAGGATCCATGTCAATACCGAACGCTGCTGACGATATCTCCTCCATCGCGCGCAACGTTGTTGGTGTGTTATAGATACTTGCACCGACATGCGCTTTAACACATAGCGTCACACCGTAATGTTCAGCACGTTCCGAAAGTTGTCCGAGAGAATCTATAACCGGTGACCACGCCGATTCATCATCTGACGAACCACCAGGACCACAGTTGACGATTGGGATACCTATTTCAACAGCTGCCTGAAAGGCAAGTTCCATTCTCTCTGGGTCCCTTGAGGGTTGTTCCATTGCCAATAACTCCAGCTCATATTCTTTAGATAGCCGTTTGATGTCGTCAGCGAGTTCCTGCCAATTTGCCAAAACAAGATGCTGACTCATGCCATCAATTGCTGACAGTTCAATACCGTCGTAACCTGCCATAGCTATGTGCTTGAAGGCGGTTTCCATATCGTATCCGCCGAAAAGGACAGAATTTGCTCCTAATTTCAAATGTGTATGCTCCTTTTATTTTGTTCCTTGAATTCAATTTACAGTCCGTTTAATGTTGGCAGTGGATGTGGACGTACGAGGATCCCGCCTTGTTCATAGGATTCCATTGCTGCCCAAGTATACTCAAGCGCAGCGAGCGCGTCTCTACCAGAAGCGCGCAACTTCTCTTTCGGTACACCGTTCGTGATGTCCTCTAAAAACGCATGGATTCTCAACGGGAAGGTTTGACCAAAATCAGTAATTCCTGAATCGGTAACGACTACGTCATTACCTTCTGGGGCACCAGGTGATGGCCAAAATGTTATCTTCTCAATACAGTTCTCAATACAGAAAGTGCCCCGTGTGCCGGCGAGTTCTACACTCCACCATCCACCTAATCCAAAAGTTGCGTCTCCGCGTTGACTCAATAAATAACCTATACAACCGTTTTCAAAACGCAGATGAATGCTGTTGATAGAGACCATCAAGTCCCCTTCTTTCCTTCGAAAATGGGGACGTTCCATAAAAGCCTGCACATGTGTAACATCACCACAAAAATGACGCATCACACTGAATGGATGTGAAAGAAACGCCTTCACGTGAAAGTAAGGGAAACCGTCAGAACGCGGTGCTTTAGAATAACTGTAGTTGAATTCTCCACCAGCGAATCCCATCTTATGGAGTATATAGACCTGTTCTCCGATCTGTCCGTTATCAATATATTTTTTCGCTTGTTCAGCGGGTGGTGTGAAGTAGTGGTTTAGATTGCATCCGAGATATAGGTCGTTTTCTGTAGCTTTTGCTACCATCTCACGTGCGTGTCCCACATCGTTTGAGATAGGTTTCTCAACGAGAACATGTTTACCATTTTCAAGTGCTTCCATTGTCGGTTCATAATGCCAACTACCGTTCTCGTTTCCACCCGTGCTAACATCAACGATGTCAAGGTCGGGTTCGCCATCAATCATATCAGCTAAACTGTAGTATGCCTTCACGCCGAGTCGTTCAGCAGAACCGTCAGCCTTCCCTTTGTCTATATCACATACGGCAACAAGCTCGGCTAATTCATTATTTGCATAGCAATTTGAATGGTTATTGCCGATTCCACTCATTCCGACTACGCCAACTTTTAATGCCATTCTTTTGATTCCTTCCGATAAGTAAATTAGTTTTGATAGCACAATTCTATACTGTGAATTGTGGTTTGTCAACATTTATCTTGTCGTATCTATTCTTTTGAAAACCTCTCCAAATGAAACGGCGCGATCGTCTCTGACGTCTCACCTGTAAGAACCAGTTTGGATACCTCGTAAGCCGTGATGGGGGTGAGTAAGATACCGTTGCGATAGTGTCCTGTTGCGTATATAAGGTTCTCGATCGGTGTTTTACCGAGTATCGGCGCATTGTCGCTGCTGCCGGGTCGTAAACCTGTCCACGTTTCGAGAAGTGGCAGTTCATAGATTCCCGGTACAGCTTCAAACGCGCCGTGGAGGAGTTCATATATACCGCCAACGATCAGATCCGTGTCAAATCCCAGTTCCTCCGTTGTAGCACCGACGACAAGTCTTCCATCACCTCTCGGCACCAAATATACAGGCATGGGATACCTTGCCTTGACGGTACGGATGACGTTGCTGAGCATAATACCCTCCCGCATTTGTAACGCCAACATCTGTCCCTTCACCGGCCGCACAGGAGGGATGATATTGTCTGGTAATCCGCTGATCTGTCCAGACCAGCATCCAGCTGCGAGGATACATACATCTGCGCTGTGGAAACCGTCTTGTGTTTGAACACCGGTTGCTGTTCCGTTTTGTATGACAATTCTATCAACAGAGCTATTTTGATGTAACACACCGCCTCGTTTCTGATATGCATGTTGGAGTGCTTGGACCATCAGTCTGTTATCGACCTGATGATCGGTTTCACACCGAATCGCTGCAGTCACATAAGGTGAGAGTGCACCTTCAATTTCCCGTGCTTCATCTCCGCTTAACCACTCTACTTTCAACCCTAAATCTTGATATAAGGTATAAGCATGTCGGAGTTGATATGTATCATCGGGTTGAATTCCTATAATGAGCGTACCTTCTGCTCGGTAACCGATAGGCATATCGGTTTCTGTTTCTAATTCATTGACCCATTCCGGGTAACGTGCTAAACTTTCATTGCTAAGTTTGAGAAGGTCGAGTTCGTCGATATGTGCTTCAGCGATTGGACCGAGCATCCCTCCTGCTGCCCATGAGGCACCGCGTCCTGCTTGTCCACTTTCATGAATGGTGACAGTCGCCCCCGCTTTCGCCAGCTGCCAACCGATACCGAGTCCAATCACACCGCCTCCGATAATGATAATCTTCTTGTTATGCATTGTCCACCTTTTCTGACATAAGTTGTCCTCGGAAAAAGTTTTAGATTTATAGGTTTTTCTCTATAATGTTTATCCAAACAAACATTTTCTTTGCTGACTACATAGTATCATATTAATGAATTAATTTCACTTATTGATTTAATTTCACTTGACAATATTAGAATCACATGGTATTATTTTCTATGTATTTTATCCCTAAGTATGATGTTAATTTGAATCCTTTTCGCAAACAATATCTGAATATTGATACGTATGATTGAAGTAAAAGAACTTACAAAGTCCTATGGTCCAACGCTTGCCGTAAATCAAGTGTCATTTGAAGCGCGTGCAGGAGAAGTTGTCGGTTTTATCGGTCCCAACGGTGCAGGTAAGACAACAACGATGCGCATCCTTACATGTTATCTCACCGCAGACTCAGGTAGTGCTTCTGTTGCTGGATATGATGTTCAGGAACACCCAATTGATGTCAGAAAAAACGTAGGATACCTGCCTGAAAGTGCCCCCTTATATGTAGATATGGGGGTTGTTGATTATCTTAAATTCATGACAGAAATCCGAGAAATCCCAAAATTTGAGCGGAGACAACGGATAAATTCTGTCATAGATATATGCGGACTGAGTAGTGTCGTTCAAAAGGACATAGGTGAACTCTCAAAAGGTTTTCGCCAACGGGTTGGTTTAGCACAAAGTCTGATCCACGACCCACCAATCCTGATTTTAGATGAACCTACCTCTGGACTTGACCCAAGCCAAACAATTGAGATCCGGAACTTAATAAAAGAACTTGGTAAAGAAAAGCTTGTTCTCTTCAGCACGCATATATTACCTGAAGTGTCTGCTACCTGTAGTAGAATACTTATGATTAATCAAGGTCAAATTGTTGCCAACGGAACACTACAAGAACTCATCGGTCAAGTGCAAAGTGATGACACAGTCCATGTGGCAATTCGTGGAGCGGATGAAGAAATTAGAGCAAGACTAAATGAAATAGAAGGTGTTATGGAAATAAGACATGTGGCTACAGGAAATGGTGTCGAAAGTTACGAAGTCACGACATCCCAAGGTATAGACAGTCCGACTGAGTTATTTTTCCTCGCTGCAGTTGAGAACAATTGGCAGATGGCAGAGCTGCGTCATGAATCTGTTGATCTTGAGCAAGTATTTTTGAATTTTACGACTGGAGAAGTGGAAGAAACCGCGCCTATTGAAGAGATAGTTACACAGGTGGAAGATACATCTCCTATTGAGGAGATAGATACACAGACAGAGGAAGCTGTGACTGGCATTACTGTCGCTGAAGAGGAGTAATATAAGAAAAGGTTTTACTGTACACTATGAGAAACATTAACGCTATTTTCAAAAAAGAATTCAGAAGTTATTTCAATTCTCCCATCGCTTATATCTTCATGACAGTCTTCCTCGGAATCTCATCGTGGTTGTTTTTCCGGACCTTCTTTATTTCAGCGCAAGCGGAAATGAGAGGACTCTTCGGTCTTATGCCGTGGATATTCCTCTTTTTCATACCCGCAGTAACGATGAAACTTTGGGCAGAGGAGAAGAAAATCGGCACTGCTGAAATCCTGATGACTTTACCGATACGAGATTTTGAGGTTGTTCTGGGTAAATTCTTCGCAAGTTTTGCTCTACTCGCGGTAACCGCACTTTTTTCCCTTTGTATCCCAATTTCAGTTGCAATAGTAGGTGATCCGGATCAAGGAACGATAATCTGTGGGTATCTCGGACTTCTTCTCATGGGAGCAGCGTATCTATCTATTGGTCTTTTCGCTTCAACGTTAACTGAGAACCAGATTGTAGCGTTTATATTGGGTATATGTGCTTGCTTTTTACTCTTGATAATAGGGGAGGAAATTGTTCTCTTCAGTACCCCTAATTGGTTGTATCCTATTTTCAGTTATCTCGGTCTCGGTACACACTATAGCAGTATTCTACGTGGTGTGATTGATTCACGTGATATTATCTACTATCTAACAATCATCGGGTTTTTCCTATACTTGAGTACACTCTCCGTTGAAAGTCGGAAATGGCGTTAAGATAAGGAGGTAAACTGTTTTGGCTGATAAACGAATCAAATACGGTAGCAATACAGTTGTCGTAATAGCACTTATCATCGGTATATTGGTGCTGGTGAATTATCTATCTACTCGCCGTTTTTTGCGTTTTGATCTTACTGAAGACAAGCGTTACACTGTATCAAAAGCAACTAAGAATGTGATAAAGGATCTTGATGATATCGTTACGATTACCGCTTATTTCTCAACAGAACCGGCTGAAGTCAACCGTATTCGTCGGGATGTCCGAGATGTTCTTGACGAATATGATGCATTTTCTCAGAAACTTAAGATTAAGTTTATTGATCCGGGAGAATTTGACGATACACAGAAACAGGAACTGCGGTTCAAGGGTATACCTGAAATGCCTATCAATGTCCTGCAGAAAGACAAAGCGGTCATCACCAACGTCTATTGGGCTATCTCTGTAGGTTACAGTGGAAAGGAGCAGGTGTTACCTGTTGTCCGTTCAACATCAAATTTAGAATACGAACTTACTTCCACAATCCTTAAGTTGACTACCAAGGATGCAAAAACAATCGGATTTCTAACAGGACATCAGGAATTCGACATCGTAAAACCATCAGAGAAATTTCAACAACTTCGCGAATTGTTAGATATAAACGCAAAAGGACAATACAACATAAGCGATGTTGACTTGCAGGCAGGAGAACCCGTTGATACATCTGTCACGACGTTAGTCGTTGCTGGACCTAAACAGGAATTGTCAGAACGGGAGAAATACGAAATTGACCAGTTTATCATGCGTGGCGGAAGAGCACTTTTCTTGATTGATCCCGTTACAATACAACCACCAGTACAAGCAACGCCACTCAGCACAGGCTTGAACGACATGCTTGAACATTATGGGGTTAAACTCGGAAATAATATCGTGGCTGACCTTAGATTTCATGATAGCGTCCAGTTAGACCAAGGATTCATGAGAGTTGTTCAACCCTATCCTTATTTTGTAAAGATTGCGAAGAATAACTTCTCAAAAGAAAACGTTGTCACGAGCCAACTTGAGACATTAACTTTGCCCTGGACAAGTTCATTAGAAGTTCTGACAAAAGAGGGTGTAATAGCAACAGCATTAGCCAAGACCTCTGAATTCGGACGGAGTTCACAAGGGTTTTACAACCTGATGCCCGGTACTCCGATCCCAAATACAGATACACAAGTATATACAGTGGCTGCTGCTTTAGAAGGTAAGTTAAAGAGTTTCTATGCAGACAAAGATATCCCATCCGTAGAATCAGCGGTAGAGAATGGGGACGAAGCAGAAGACACCTCATCACAAGAAGAGAATACTGAAGAAAGAACGACAATTACAGAGAGCGCAGAAACACAGATTATCATTGTCGGTAATTCTCAATTCCTGACACAATTAAATCGGAACAGTGTGGACTTTCTATTGAATAGCCTAGACTGGCTAACACCCGGTGATACCCTCGAAACCCTCATCGGAATACGATCCTATACCATTACTGACAGACCCATAAAGGAAATCTCTGGAATCGTAAAGAACTTCATAAAATATTTCTGTATGATCGGTATACCACTATTGGTCGTAATTATTGGACTCATACGTTACTTACTGAGAAGGAGAGTGAAACGTTTGGTTGGAGCCTATGGTTCCGATGTTCTCCGTACCTTGTAGATTATCATAGATACTTTTGGATGAAACTATGCAAAATAAACAACTTAAGATATTGGGTGGAATTTTTGCTTTACTGCTGCTAATTGTGCTTATCTTTGAGAATCCGTTCGGTAAAAGTGAGGATGAAAAAAGAGCTGCAGAAGCAAAACCCCTATTTCCAGACTTTAGCATAGAACAGGTTTCAAAAATTGAAATTATCGCTAAAGGTGAGACAACAATCCTCGCGAAACAGAACGATCAATGGGTCGTTGCTACTATGAACAATTATCCAGCGGATAGTGGGGGTGTGCAGGACCTGTTGGAGAAAGTGGCTGAATTTGACGATTCCAGACACGAATCCGACAATCCAAAAAACCGTGCTGAGTATCAAGTCGATAGCAGCGGTGTTGAAGCGAAGTTACTTGATGCCGAGGATAAAACGCTCGCACACCTATTTGTTGGTAAAAACACACCTGGTATTTTTAATAGTTATGTGCGTGTCGCGGATTCCAACGATGTCTATGTTGGAAAGGGATATTTACAGAGTACTTTTGACAAAGGAGACCGTACTTGGAAAGATAGAACAATCTTCAAATTCGAGAAAGGTCTTGTCACAAGCATTGATATAGTCTCCCCTGAAGAGACGATTGAGCTCCGCTTAGATTCAGAGAGTAAGTGGCAGCTGCTACAACCGATTGCAGCCGCTGCGAACCAGACAGAAGTAGAAAACTTACTCTCTTATTACAGTGAACTGAAGACAGATGATTTCGCTGAAGCAAAAGAACTCACAGCATACGGATTAGACTCCCCGATTTCGTCTATCACAGCAAACCTAAATGATGGCACAACGGCTCAATTACTTATTGGCAAAGAGGAAGATGACGGTGGCAACATTTACGTCAAACGAGATGATAAAGACACTGTTTTTATGTTATCCAAATCGAGTGTTGACAGATTAATTAAAAAGTCTGATGTGTTTACAGAGAAAACAACACCTCCTGAGATGGAGAACACCACCCCATCAGAGTAAAATTTAGGAGAAATGATGAAAAAACTTAACCTTGTATTGATGATAATTTGCATAGCATTGATTGCAACACTCACTGCCTGTGATTCACGGGTTGCTTCACAACTTCTGGCACCGCCACCTATTGAGAGAACCATACATGTTAATGGAAGTGGCTCAGTATCGGGGGATCCTGATATTGCGACACTCAATATTGGCGTTAGTGTTCAGAAGGATACAGTTTCGGAAGCCCGCGAAGCTGCCGCAAAGGCGATGACTGATCTAATTGAGACTTTGAAAGCTAACAATATTGATGAAGAGGATATTAAAACTCAGAACTTCAGTATCTATCCTCAATACGACTGGACGGAAGAGGGACGCGTACTTATCGGTTATAGTGTGCATAATACCGTTAGTGCAACAGTACGAGAATTGGATACGTTAAGCGATGTCATTGATGATGCTGCCGAGGCTGGCGGAGATTATGTTATCGTAAATTCAATCCAATTTTCAATTGATGATCCCAAACCGTTGCAGTCTCAGGCACGTAGTTTGGCAGTGAAAGACGCCGAAGCGAAGGCGCAGACCTTAGCAGACGCTTCGGGTGTAACACTCGGCAAACCTATTACCATCACTGAAAATACATATTATGTAAATCCACCTGTTCCGTATGATCTGGCGGAAGCAGCGTCAGATGATGGTGCCTCAAGAACGTCAACCCCTATTATCCCTGGTGAACTTACTATTACTGTGAATGTATCTCTGATTTACGAGATTGAGTAAGTTTATCCCACCAGAAAAAAGAGGAGTAGATTAACTATCTACTCCTCTTTCATTTAATCATCAATGATGTTTGACTTTCGTTAAATCAAGGCGAGAGATTTGTAAAGTTTCTTTTGATGT
>VXOP01000325.1 GCA_009839975.1 Candidatus Poribacteria bacterium | reverse complement strand
ATTTTGAAAAAAAATGTAATTTTTTAGAAAAGAGTTTTAAAGATAATCTTCATAGTTGTGTACGAATCCTTGTGTGATATGGGTTTATACCAATATTGTAAAAACTCATTAAAACAAGTGTGGAGTGTAGGGAACACTAATGTGTTTTATTATATCACAGGGATAGCGATCATAAAATGTTAAGATGACAACTGATTTTAAATAGAAAAGACTAGGCATGAACACCTAGTCTTTAGGGTAATGAACTCTATTGGTTGTAATCGTTGAAACTATTCATCCAAAATGAAACGCAGCAGGCCGCTGCCGAATGTCCCAACATATAGTGTTTTACCATCGGTATCTATGCAGGAAACTGGATATTCGATCTTTGGTGTAACTTGTTTCCATCTGTCGTTGTTCCTGTTTACTTTATAGATAATCTGTTCGGATTCTCCGTAAACTGTTGTATCAGCGACTGCCAATCTATTCATAACAAGTGGAATTCCATTTTCATCTGTTAGCGTCTCCCAGTTTTTGCCGTCTATTGAGCGAATTGCACCTTTGTCTGTTGCGACATAGAAGGTTTCACCAGCTAACACGATTGTTTTGAAAGTTTCGACATCAAATGGTAGGTTTGAGGTTACGTCTGTCCACGTTTCACCTTCATCAAGTGATTGCATGAGGTGTCCATTTTTCATGCCAACATAGACAGTATTCTCTAAAACAGAAATCTTGAATTTATCCAATTCACGAAAATCACTGACGTATTCCGAAGCATCTATTGCATTTTCATCAATTAGGCCCGTGTTGTACCACTCATTTTCACCTTGTTTCCACCTAAGGATTTGATTCTTAAGTTCCATATAGAAGGTTGCATCCTGAACAGCAAAACTACCAATTAAATATGCTAAAGATTCATTCATGCTTTCTGTAATGATTTTATTGTAACTTTCATTGAAGTTTTCTGAATTGAATTGTTCTGGGTTGAACTTTTTCTCTTGCTGCAAATTATTCTTTGCTTCCTCTTCTAAGTTCCCTAAAAGTGCATTACTGACTTTCTCACTCATCAGTTCATTAAAGTCAGGAACTTCTAGCTTTGGTATTCCCGGAACTGGTAAAACCCTATTGCTTTCATTTGACACGAGATACAGTTGCGGTGCTAAATCTCTTGAACTCTTGATATAAACATCTCCATTAGATTCAATAATACCTTTGATAACAGAGATATCTCCAGCTAAGGGGTGCCAAGTATCTCCTCCATCCGTAGAGATAACCAGCCCATTTTCAATATATGCATATAATATATCATTAGAAACCAGTAAATCCATAATACTCTTATTTACTATGCCAGTGCTTACTTCTTGCCATCTATTACCACTATCAGTTGAACGAAATACACCTTCATTACCACCACAATATATAGTATTCTCGTTTAGTATAGCAGTGACTGGAGATGAATCCACATTTGTAAAACTTCTATCCAAGATAGACCAATTTTCTCCACCGTCATTTGAGAAATAGCTATCTGAAACGGCATGCATTATCAAACAATTTTGGTAAGTCACCAATTCTATTGATGGTAATGGCTCAATACCAGAACTATTTGGAAATGTGGATTTCGTCGTTCTTGGTTTCTTCATCAGTTCCTTAGGCGGTGTTATATTTGTCCAAGAATCTCCCAAATTGGTTGAACGATATAGTGAAATGTTGCTTTTCGCTGTACTCATCATTGCCATGAAATCGGAAATTAACTGGTTTCTCTTATTCTTTCCTGTAGCAACATAGAGTTTCTGATCAGCATAAGCTAATGCCTGTATATTTTCAATATTCTTGCCTACTGGAACCTGTTCCCATTTATTCGAACTTAGACGAAAGAGACCAGAATCAGTACCAACAAACAGGTGATTGTCAACTGCAATTAGTGTCTTTATTTCCTTTTCTTCTAATCCTTCATTCAATGGGATCCATGTTGATCCACTATTTTTTGAGTGAAAAACACCTGTGGATATTGCAAGATAAAACCCCTCATCCGTTATTGTAAAGGCAATCAATTCTCCATCGGGTCTGACACATAGAGAATTCCATGTCTTACCCTTGTCCATTGAAGTATATACATGCTTATTTGAAACCGTATAGAGTTTATCATTGTATTCAATCAATTTCCAATATCCACTAAACGGCACATTAGAACTTATGAGATTCCATCCGTTTGTATCTTCGGACAATCTATATAGATCATGTATTGTACCAACATATACCTCTCGTTGTGATGATGTAAATATGCCAACGATCTGTCCACCATGTGGACCTTTTGCTCTGATCCATTTTCCCTTTGATGGTGCAACAGTAGTTTCGTCAATTTGAGATGCGGAAACAGGTGAATTGTTAAAGCTGTGTCCAATACTGTCATGTTTGTCAGCTACAATTGAATTTCCATTCTGTTGACTTAATGTCGGTTTAATAGGTGTATCTATAACAAGTTTTGCGTCAATTATCTCAATAGTTGCTTCTGAGTCTCTATCTATGTTATAAGGTTGTTGGTAACGAAAGATGTTTTGTGCACCGACTCCTATTAACAGAGCAGCTACAATAGCTGTAGCAGCAGATATTGCTAAGGGTATCAATGGTTTCGTTACTGACGGTGTTATGGGTTTGCTGTTCATAATCTTATCCATGATATTCTCCGTAAATTGTGTTGGTAGTTGGAAACTACTCAGGTTTTCTCTAAGCATTGATTCTTCTTTCTTTAGTCTATTGCGAGCGCGACTGAGTCGGCTCTTGACTGTATTCTGTGATACACCGAGAAACTCACCGATGGATTCACAGCTCATCTCTCCAAGATAGTGCAGCGACATGACTGTTCGTTCACTTTCTGGCAGCTTCTTTAAAAGGTTTCCAACAAGTTCACGTCGAGACTCGTTAGCATCTTCTTCAGTCTGTTCCTCAATGTAGTTTGTATATGCCACTTGATCCACCTCTTTGATATCAACAGTTTCCAGTGATTGTATCGGTAGACGTTTCTTTCGGAGCCAGTCATTACAAAGGTTTGTAGCAATCACATAGAGCCATCCACAGAACAACTTTCGGTTTTTCAATGTACCGAGTTGCTGATATGCTTTTAAGAAGGTATCCTGCGTTATTTCTTGTGCAATGTGAAAATCACCAGTTTTCTGCCACGCGAGTGTATGTATACCTTTTTGGTATTTTTCGACAATAGCAGTGAACGCTTTTTGGTCACCATCTAATATCCGCTGGATCAGCTGAACATCTTGCTTTTTCATATTTGTCCTCCGAAGTATTTACTACCCTTCACTTAATTAGACGGAATCAAGGGGACACGAGGTTGCATTTTTTTCTTATAATTATTTTCAATTTGCAGTCAATTGTGTTATACTTTAATGTCAGTATCATCTTATAACAATAGCACTAATGATTCCAATCATTTGAATCTTGATCGGAGGCAATGTATGGAACACCATATATCAGATGCACAGTGGGAACATTTTGATGAATACGGATATGTACGAATTGGACAAGTTGCTACGGATGACGAATTTGCGCAGTTACAACAACGCATGGATGACATTATGCTGGGTAAGACTGAGTTGGACTATGACAGGATCATGATGCAACTGGATCGTGCTCCTGGAACAGACAGACCCGGTCCTCAGTCAGCAGGACATAAGGGTGCCACGTTGTTGTATCGCAAAATTCAGAACCTTGAATTTGACCCTTACTTTTTAGCTTACCTTCAAAATCCAACGTTCGAGAAGGTCTGTGCAAGAATCTATGGTAAAGATGTGCCTATACTATGCTTCCGTGCCATGTTTATGAATAAACCCGCAGGTGAAGGAACATACCTTGTCTGGCATCAAGACCGATGGACTGATCTGGATCGTGACCCACAGATTACAATTTATACTGCATTGGATCCAGCAACAATTGAAAATGGATGTGTACATATTATCCCCGGTTCCCATAGCAGTTTAATAAACCCTTCACACGGTTCAGGATTCTTAAGTCAAGATCAGATTGATGACATTGTGGAAAATTCTACACCGGTACCATTGGAACTGGAAGCAGGAGAAGTGGTACTGTTGCACAACTGGATGTTGCATAGCTCAGGGACAAACCAAACGGATATTCCTCGACGTGCATTTAGTGTGTGCTATATGCATGGGGATACACAATCACGTGGGGGTGCAAAGTTTAGACGTGTGTTTGGTGAAGGTGCTTTGACCTTAGAAGACTTAGCGAAGACTGCATGAGAATAATGTATTTACTATAGATACGACAATATTAAAATTTGGAATTTAAGGAGAACACAATGTCAAAAATTCGGCTTGCCATGATTGGCTGTGGCGGGAACTCAGGCGGTCATGCGCGACGCATGAATGGTAATACTGACGTACAAATTGTTGGGACCTGTGATATAAATACGGATATTGCTAATCGTTATATTGACAGAAACCTACCTGAACTTTCACCACGTCCGAAAGCCTACGATGATATAGCAAGAATGCTGGAAGAGGTAAAACCGGATGCAGTCGTAATTTCTACGCCACATACACTCCATTTCGAGCAAGGTATGATAGCACTTGAAGCGGGTTGTCATGTGTTGATGGAAAAACCGATGGTTACCTCTTCCGAAGATGCCTACACACTGGCGAAGAAAGTTGAGGAGACAGGTCTCATCCTAACAATTGGATACAACACACCTTGTTCTGCAAACTTTCACTATATCCGAGAGAGTGTCCGTAGCGGAGAATTCGGTAAGTTAGAACTGGTAATCGGTTATATTACACAGAATTGGAAACGCGCAACGGTAGGTGCATGGCGTCAGAAGCCGGAACTTTCCGGTGGAGGACAGGCTTACGACAGTGGGGCACATCTTCTGAATAGTCTCTGTTGGACTGTAGAATCCAAAGTAGAAGAGGTCTATGCCTATACAGACAATCAAGAGACAGAAGTAGATATCAATTCCTCCATCAACATCAAATTTGAAAACGGTGTGCTTGCATCAATGGTTATTAGTGGAAACTGTCCAAGTCCTGGTGGGACACACATGGCGCTTATCTTTGATAACGGTAGAATTGAAGTAGACGGTTGGGGTGGTGGTTGGATACGCGTTTGGAAAGGCGGAGAAGCGTTAGATCCGCCGCCGATTACACCGGAGATGTCTGCAGGGAACCCAGATGATAACTTCATTGATGCCATACTTGGTAGAGCAGAACCCCGCACAAATCCAATGAACGGGATAATCCAATCTGAATTGATGGATCTGATTTATGAATCTGCTGAGACAAAAATTCCAGCGCGTCCCAAACGTTGAAATTAGCGAGCTGCAATCTGCAGATAACTAAAAATCATAGTTACCACTTTTGACTGGTTTTGGATAAACTTATGTCAGAAACCCACATGGATCAAGACAACATTGTTTCAGATGATCAAGCTTTTAGGTCTGGATATGTCAGCATTATCGGTGCACCGAACGTTGGTAAATCCACGCTTCTCAATGCTTTCTTAGGTCAAAAATTAGCGATTGTCACACCAAAACCGCAGACGACACGTAATCAGATTCGCGGGATTGTCACGACTGATACACATCAAATTGTGTTTGTAGATACACCTGGATTGATGGATCCGAAGTATCGTCTGCAATCTGAGATGGTCAGGACTGCTTATGGTGCTTTGCGCGATGCTGATATAGTGCTTTTCATTGTAGATGGTGCTTATAGAAATGTTGATACTGAGAATCAGATTTTGAACAGACTTCAGAAAACGCAAGCAGCCAAAAAGATTCTTGTCATTAACAAAGTTGACCTTGTTGACAAACCCACAATTTTACCTGTTTTTGACGAGTTTAGTCGACAGTTAGACTTTGATGAGATGATTCCGATCTCAGCAAAGACTCGTGATGGCGTGGATTTGTTACTCGGTCAGGTGAAATCGTTACTACCCCCAGGACCTCAGTATTTTCCTGAAGATCAACTCAGCGATTTACCTGAACGTTTTTTCATCTCTGAAACTGTCAGAGAGAAGATTATGCTTATGACCAAACGCGAAGTGCCATATTCAACAGCGGTTGTTGTTGAGGAATTTGAACAGAGACAGAAACGAAACGGTGATGAGATTCTATATATCAGAGCGATTGTGTATACAGAAAAACAGACGCAAAAGCAGATCATCATTGGAAAAGCCGGGAAGTTGATTAAACGGGTCGGAGAATTAGCACGGTCAGATATAGAAAGGTTCTTGAATAAAAAGGTCTTTTTAGAATTATATGTAACTGTAAAATCGGACTGGCGAAGAGATGTACGCAAACTTAAAGAGTTGGGCGGTTTTTTAGATATAGATTAGATAGGTTGTTCCTACTATGAACGGCAAGAAGGGATGCATTACTATGACAGATGCGTCAATAGATATTCACGGCGCGAGAGAACATAATCTAAAGAATATAGACATCCAATTACCGAAAGATAAACTGATTGTCTTCACAGGTGTCAGTGGTTCAGGTAAATCTTCACTTGCGATTGATACCGTTTATGCAGAAGGTCAAAGACGTTATATTGAGTCCCTATCCGCTTATGCAAGACAATTCTTGGGTCAACTTGGAAAAGCAGAAGTAGATAAGATTGTCGGTTTGTCTCCCTCCATCGCGATTGACCAAGGATCCACTGGTCATAATCCCCGTTCAACGGTTGCTACCGTAACGGAAATTTACGACTATCTTCGTGTTCTGTTCGCGCGTGCTGGACAGTTTAGTTGTCCTGAATGTGGTGAAGCTGTCGGTTCACAGACAGTAGCAGACATAGTTTCTCATATCCTTAGTTTTCCTGAACGCACGCGTCTTATGATATTAGCTCCAATCGTAAGAGGTAGACGTGGTGAGTACCGTAGAGAATTGTCAAATGCACGTAAGATCGGTTTTGTGCGTGCCAGAATTGATGGTGAAGTCCACGAAATAAGTTCAAACATATCCCTAAATCCCAATCAGAGACATAATATAGATATTGTAATTGATAGAATAATCATCAAAAACGGCATTGAGAGTCGGGTCACGGATGCTGTGGAAACTGCACTCCGCATGGGTGACGATAGTCTTATTGTGAATGTTCTGTCAACAGATAATAGGACAGAAAAATCAAGTTCAGTAGGTGAGGATTTCCTTTTTAGTCGTCAATATGCATGTGCGAAATGCCAGATAAGTTATGATATACCGGAGCCACGTCACTTCTCTTTTAATAGTCCTTACGGTATGTGTCAACAGTGCCGTGGTTTGGGTGTACAAATGGCAATATCCCCTAAATTGATCGTCAAGGATGAGAATCTGCCGTTACTTGAAGGCGCGATATTCTTATGGGAACATCCTGGTCCTGAGGAAAGGATGGTTGCACGAACATTATCGTTCCACCTTAATTTTAGTTTGAAAACACCTTGGAAGGACCTGGAGCCCGAACAACAGCACAAGATATTGTATGGAACAGGCGATGAGGTTTTATCATTCAATCCATCAACAGGGGACAGTAAACATCGGCGGAGAAAAGTTAGGGGAACATTCCAAGGATTGATTCCTGCCCACGAGTCACACTTCATTGTTGCTGGTGTTGATGAAAGTGATAGTCCTCATCTGCCAGATTATTTTGTCAAAATGCCGTGTCGTACCTGTGATGGGTCCAGACTAAATGAATTAGTAACAGCTGTTACGATTGATGGATTAAATATCTCTGAAGTACTTGACAAGTCCATTGAAGAGGCTGCATCCTTCTTTAGCACCGTTGAACTACCGGATCGTGAAGCATTTATTGCAACAGAGTTGCTGAAAGAGATACGTTCACGATTAGGTTTTTTGATTGACGTTGGCTTAGGGTATCTAACGCTATCACGTTCTGCACCAACGTTATCAGGTGGAGAGGCACAACGGATACGACTTGCTAGTCAGGTCGGTGCAGGTCTACGTGATGTGACTTATGTACTGGATGAACCGAGTATTGGATTACATCCACGCGACCACGCAGGTTTATTAAAAACACTTCTGAATCTACGCAATCAGGGAAATACTGTTATAGTCGTAGAACATGATGAAGCGACAATGTTAGTTGCGGATTGGTTAGTAGATTTTGGCCCTGGTGCGGGTATAAAGGGTGGAGAGATAACCGGTATGGGAACGCCAGATTATTTCTTAAAGGAAAACAATTCGTTGACAGCACAATATCTACGCGGCGAAAAGGAGATAGTTCATCCTGAGACGCGACGACCTACAGGAGAAAAATGGATCGAAATTTGTAACGCACGACAGAATAACCTAAAAGAGATTAGTCCAAGAATACCAGTCGGAACATTATGCTGTGTTACGGGTGTTAGTGGCTCTGGTAAAAGTTCTCTTATCCACGACATACTCTACAGCGCGTTGGCAAGAGACCTCATGAAAGCCAAGACTGTTCCTGGAGATTACGATAAGATTCAGGGTATTATTGATGATAAGGTTGTTCCTGTAACGGATGTCATTGATAAGATTATCAACATTGACATGGCACCTATTGGACGAACACCGCGTTCAAATCCTGCTACATATACGAAGGTATTCGATGCTATTCGGAATTTTTTCACGAACTTACCCGATTCGAAACTTCGCGGTTATAAACCGGGGAGATTTAGTTTCAATGTGCCGAGTGGTAGATGTGAAGCCTGTAGTGGTAATGGTGCAAAAAAGGTCGACATGGGTCTGTTGGCTGATGTATGGATTGAATGCGATGTCTGTAATGGCAAACGTTATAACAATGAAACCCTAACTATCAAATATAAGGATAAAAATATATCTGATGTTCTTGAAATGGATATAGAAACTGCGCTTTCACATTTCGCTGATCTACCGAAAATCTCAAGAGGTTTACAATTGCTCCATGATGTTGGTCTGGAATACATCAAACTTGGACAACCTGCACCAACACTATCGGGTGGAGAAGCACAACGCATTAAGCTATCAAAAGAACTATCAAAGAGAAGCACCGGCAAAACGCTTTACATTCTGGATGAACCGACGACGGGTCTTCATTTTGACGATGTTAACAAACTATTGACTATTCTTCACAGATTGGTGAATGAAGGTAATACAGTAGTCGTTGTTGAACACAATTTGGAGGTGATAAATTCTGCTGACTATCTGATTGATTTAGGTCCAGAAGGTGGATTAGCGGGTGGAGAAATTGTTGCTGAAGGCACACCAGAAGAGGTAAGAAGCGTATCAGAATCGTATACCGGACAGGCTCTGAAAGGTGAATTTGATCTATGGAAGCATCTTGATAAGAATGCGGATTTAGCAGAGAACGGACAATTGCTGTATCCTGCTATAACCGAATCAGATTCTAACGGTCGTAAATCCATAGTTGTTCAGGGAGCACAAGAAAACAATCTGAAGCGGATTGACCTTGAGATTCCACATCAACAATTGACGGCTCTAACAGGTGTTAGCGGTTCCGGTAAGACTTCTCTTGCGCTTGATACCATTTATGCCGAAGGTCAACGGCGTTATATAGAGACTCTCAGCACTTATGCACGTCAGTTTATCGGAACGATGGAGAAACCGAAGGTCTCTAAGATTGAAGGTTTGTCACCTGCAATTGCCATTACGCATTCAAGTCCGAGTCAAAACCCCCGTTCTACTGTTGCGACGATTACTGAGATTCACGATGGTCTGCGAACACTCTATGCAAGATGGGGAAAGCCACACTGTCCCAAGTGTGACGTTGAAGTGCAACCCCAAACTGCTCAGCAGATCGTTGATCGGGTATTTGATCAATTAGAATCAAAAAGGGTAGACGTGCTTGCGCCGCTGACAAATTTCAAAATCAATAGAAACGAGGCACAAGTTGTCATCTCTGCTGATAAGACACCGGGTTTGAAAGGGAATGAGGACTTTGCAGATGCTTTTCGTAGATTGCAAAAAGTTGGTTATGCTCGGGTTCAGATTGACGGTAAAGTGTTCCGCCTTGACGAAACCCCTAGAATATACAAGAGACGTTATCATGAAGTTTTCCTTGTAATTGATAGAGTTCAACTTATTGATGAAGAAAAGAGTCGATTCACTGAGGCGATTGAATTGGCTTTAATAGAGAGTGAAGGATTTGTTGTTATTGAAGATAAGAGTAGAAGTGAGTATCCTGTCAGACATTTCTTCAGTGAACATGCGATGTGTTTGAGTTGCGGTCAGAATTTTCCGCAACTCACACCTAGACATTTCTCGTTTAATAACAGGTTAGGGGCATGTAGTACTTGTGAGGGAATTGGTAGGTCACCGACGAATGAACTGCTAATATGTGAATCCTGTGATGGTACTCGGTTAGCCGATTTTCCAAGAAACGTAAAGTTTTCTGATACGACCATTGCAGAATTGATGGCGAAGCCGATTTCTGAGATCATCACATTCATTGATGACCGTGTGCAGGTAATTGAATCTTATCTCACAACCAGTATGGGGACAGAAGAAGCGGAAGCCGCAAGAAAACAGGTTAAAGATGTGTCTACTTCAAGGGCAACGTTGACAACCCTTCAATCACATACATCCCCTGAGTTCGAAGCGCAACTTCTAAGGCAGCTTCAGTTCCGTCTAAAGTTCTTAGCAGAAATCGGTCTCGGTTATCTTGGATTGGACCGTACCGCGCCAACACTATCGGGTGGAGAAATCCGCAGGATACGACTTGCAAGTCAACTGGGAACAGGATTGACGGGTGTAACGTATATTCTTGATGAACCGAGTATTGGTTTACATCCACGCGACCAAGAACGTCTTATATTGGCAATGAAGGATTTGAGGGATATTGGGAACAGCGTCCTCGTTGTAGAACATGACAAAGATACGATACTCTCCGCAGACCATATCATAGATTTCGGTCCAAAAGCGGGTAAACTGGGTGGAAAAATTGTTGCTACAGGGACTCCTGCCGATTTCACAGGTAAAAAACCAATCTACTTTACACATACTGTAGATGATGATACTGATTCTGCGTCAGGTGTGCATGACAGAGGATTAACTCAAGCCTACTTATCTGACGAGATGCAAATACCTGTTCCAGCAGTCCGCCGGAAAGGTTCAGGAAAATTTCTGAAATTATTTGGTGCAAGTACCAATAACCTTAAGGGAATAGACATTAGTATACCTTACGGCACACTCACTTGTGTAACGGGTGTCTCTGGCTGCGGCAAGAGTTCACTTATTGAAGGTACATTACGTCCGGCACTTGAGGAACGGAAATCCATCAGGAGTGTAGCTGCACGCAAAGACAGTTCCTCTGTCGTACCGATTTATGATCGTGTTCAAGGTATTTCCCACATAGAACGGGTTATCCATATTGATCAAAAACCAATTGGTGAAACACCTCGTTCTAATCCTGCGACTTACACAGATCTATTCACGAAGATACGAGAGATGTTTGCTGAATTACCAGACGCTAAAGTGCGTGGTTTTAATCGTGGTAGGTTCAGTTTCAACTTATCGTACGGACAGTGTGAAGTCTGTGATGGTCAAAGGTATAACCGTGTTGAGATGCATTTCCTTCCTGATGTCTGGATCCCATGTGAAAATTGTAATAATACAGGCTATAACGCTGAAACGCTTGAGGTGCAATATAAGGGAAAGAACATCGCTGAAGTATTGCAGATGACCGTGCGTGAAGCACTTGAACTTTTTAGTAACATCAGTCGTATCAAACGACCTCTGCAGATGTTGTCGGACGTTGGTTTGGACTACATTCAATTGGGTCAAGCAGCGACTACGTTATCGGGTGGGGAAGCACAACGTGTGAAACTTGCGAAGGAACTCGCCCGCAGACAGACTGGAACGACTCTCTATATAATGGATGAACCGACGACAGGATTGCATTTTGATGATGTACAGAAACTGCTACAGGTGCTGAATAAACTGGTTGACGCGGGTAATACAATCGTAACCATAGAGCATAATCTTGATGTGATAAAATCCGCAGACTGGGTGATTGATTTAGGTCCTGAAGGGAGCGATGCTGGTGGTTATCTTGTAGCGATGGGGACCCCTGAAGAGGTCGCTGAAGTTGAAGAATCACATACTGCAAGATTCTTACGTGAGGTGTTGTCGTAACGTTGAAATAAGCGAGTTTTTGAAATAAAATACGAACTGTTCTGTCTAACGAAATCCGACCTCTGTCCTATACCAGTTTGTACCTTTGTCAGGGTCACGAAATGGTATGTTTCTTCCCAATAGCTGCTTGAGAACATCGCTTTCACCTGAAAGATCTTCATCTGTCAATTGACGTGGCATGTCTTCCTGTGGATAGATGATCGAACGATTATACATGCCGAGCAATCCGACCCGTGTGGTATCTGTTGTATTCGGAAGACATTGATGCCAGATAGCACCATTTGTGAATAGTATGGACCCTTTTGGTGCAACAGCAACATGCATCTCACATTTTTCTGCTTCACCGAGTTCAGGACGTCGTAATGTTTTATGTGATTCAGGAATACATGCGGTTGCACCGTTTTCATCGGTGAAGTCATCCAACATCCAGACTGTCTGTCCTGTTAAGGAACCTGATGGATAAGGTGTTTGCATTGCCCAATAGGGATAGTCGATATGCCATCCTCCTGCTGAAGCACCAGGTCCAACGATATTTGCTGTGAATGTAGATGCGATCATATCTTCACCGAGCATCCTTTTCCAGACTGCAACAACTGTGGGATGTTGTATCAGTTTACGGAAAATTGGAGATTTGCCGACAATTGCCCATACCCGTCTGATTTTTCCGTTACCGTAGCTGTGGTCAAGACCGTTTGTGATGTCTTCATCAACCAGACGCATGATGGTTTCACGTGCTTCGTCAGCTTCCTCTGCTGTGATGACATTCTCAATTATATGGAACCCGATTTCCCGCAGATCGTGTTCAACAAGATCAAGTCTTTCCGAATTTAATGCTGATTTTATTAGCATTTCACTTCCTCAATAATTGAACGGGCAAGTGCCCAGTCTAATCGCCGGCGATAGTATCCATCCCGTCGTATACCTTTAAATGCTGTTAAGAATACATCATGTGTGTTCTCTCTGATTCTTGCTAAATTTATATTAAGATCATCAATGTCTACCTCCCAAGGTACACCAATTTTAGTTATTGAACGACAATGTGTCCGTACTTTGTAGTCACCTAATTCTGCTGGTGGACAGAAACGAATTGAGGCAGAAACGGTGTTATCTATTGCTATGAGTCCAAGATTCCCATTTGAGTCATTAAACACTATATCACGGTTCCGAGATGGTGTTGGAAGGTGTTTCTGAAGGTCTCCAAGGGTTCCAAGTAATTGGTTATTTCGCCATACTCGAATATCTGCAGATATATCTGGTGCAAATAGTGCTAAACCGACTGGATGTTCAGTGTCATCAAACATGTAATTTGTTATTCTGTTTTTATTATCTTGTGCTATTTCGTCTGAAGTCTCAGGAACTAATGAGATAAAATCACAAAGCCGTTTCTGGAACACTCCACTTCTAATAAATGCCTCTGGGATGATAGCAGCAACCCAATCACAATTGGACAGACATTTCTCAAGTGCAAATTTGTAAAGATCATCGTAATCCGTTTCTTTAGGAAAAGGCAGACCACGACGCGTTGCTGAATTGCGTGCAAGCCATGGAGGATTAGTGATACAAACTTTGAATCCTTCTGGAAAATCGGAGAGGGTGTCCCGTTCCTGGACACCTTTAGCTCCAGGTTCTATATCGTAAAATCCCCAATTATTACAATGCAAATGTGCCGATTCAATTAACTGTGGAATGTCCTTAGCACCTGCAAAGGGTTCTAACACATTTTGTTGTTGAAGGTTTAGGGTATCCGCCCAGTTTAGAAAAGGTGTTAATTTAAACGGATTCCCACGTGTGTAGTAACGACCATTAGCTCGTTTCTGATCCATGTGTTACCTTCGGTAGTAATTATGTTGTGTAAGATTCCATTAACGAATTATCTTTACATTTATTACAGGGCTGTCTTGTGTAAATGCTCTGCCGTTGATTATTGCTGTTGCGCGGAATCTGACCTGATATGTTTTGGCTTCAAGAGAACCCAATGCCTTCAGGTCTACCGTAACGTCAGTCTCATTGATAGGTATCGTTGCATCAGGAATAGTAATACCTTCAGGTACGGTTATCGGTTTAATCGTAACAGTATCCGTAAAACTCCCTCGACGAACAATACTCATTGTGAGTTTTGCTGATTTGGTTGTTGAATCAGCTTTTTCTGTATCTACAGATTCAGTCTGTTCCGTTGGCGGCGGATTTGAGACGGCGACGGTTGTGGTGTCATCTGTTGCTACTTCTTCATTCTCAGCAGCCTTCGGAAATACGATGCTGAATCGGAGCGGTTCAATTGTAACGATGAAAGGTGCTTCAACGACTGTGAGCGGTATTGCAGGAGAAGATTCAGTATAGTTTTCTCTATTGACATTTGCCGATCCACTAACTGAGATATAGCTTGTCCCTGGTGTGGGAACAACCGAGAACTGTTCACGCCGTTCGACAGTACCTGCTCGCAGTGAAATCACGGTGCTATTTTGTCCAGCCGGTATAGTTGCTTTTCCACCTGAAATTCGTGCTGGCACGCCTTGAACAGCGAGTCCGATAGGACCGTTATAGCCACCTTGTCGGTTAGCAATTATATGAAAGTTCGTAGTTTTGTTGTGGGTAACGCTTATCTCAACATCAGCGAACGCAAGTGTGAATGGCGGTTTATCCATCACTGTAAGTAAGATCGCTTTGGGTGATGTAGATGCTTCTATACGATTCCCCCCTATAGCTCCAACGCCAACGATTGTGAAAGGGTGAAGTCCGATTGGCGCATCAATAGGTGCCGTGATCGTTAAGAGTGCTTGATTTTGATTGGGATACATGATCGTTGGACTGACGACAAAACCTTTTGGCAGATCGGGTGAGTAGAATCTAAGCGCGCCGTTGAACCCATCTAAACGTGCAGCAGTCACTGTCATCATGAAGGTACCACCCCGCGCAATACGGGGATTGTCTACATTAACATTGATACGAAAATCAGGTTTCAAGGGTCTAATGGTTAGTCTGTATGGAAAATCCTCTCCCCCTGCGTTGTTTAGGTCACGGATAGATAGTCCATAATTACCTGCCTCTGGAAACGTGAAAGTAATCTGTGCATCCGTTCCACTTGCATCATCGTTGACGGTCAAAACCTGTTCGGTGACACTCTCCGCAGTTTCTCCCTGTTTATGTGAATAGATTGTTAGGATCGGGTCCAGTTGAGACGGATATTGACGCGAGTTGACACTACAAACTAATCTCGCGCCCTTCTCAACTTTGATCATATACCGATCCACATCACCAGATTTCTGTATTTTTCCATTGACAGTGATCGGTGTTCCTATCGTATTTTCCTGCTTGAGTGCATCATTCGGTTCATTTTCGTTAGTCTCATTGAATTCACCAATTGTAAATGGATATGGGTTTGTTTCTAATCCGTTAGGTGTTTTGACTCGTAACTCTTGAATACCGAGATCAGCATCAGGGGAGATGTTGAGTTGTAATGTGTTAATTGAACCTAAATTCGCACCTGAAACAGTGACGTTATTCACGGCACCCCGTTTGCCACCCAGTGGAAAGACGTTATGAAGATAAGGTAATTCACCGATACTTAACCGATATCTATAATTTCCTCCACCTTGGAAGCGCACATCACGAAGATTGAGTGTAAATTCACCTTCCATCTGCGTTGTGTAATCAATAAATGAGTCTAATCCGTTTCCATCCCTACTTTTTGCGACCTCTTTACCATTTGGATCGTATAGTTCTAAGTATGTGTCTAATGGCGATCCCATGCGTTGTGCGCTAATATCGCATATCAGACGCGCGCCTTTCTTCAGTCTGAATTTAAAAGAATCCAGATCATCAATAGAGGAGACAACCCCGTTGATCGTAACAGGTAATTCAAGCAGGTTTGCCTGTTCAGACACGTTGTTTGGTTCTTTTTCGTTTATTTCAGGAAGATTTCCAACTAAGAAGTTCTGTGGATTGGACACGCCGTTTGATGTAATTAGGCGAATCTGATGATTACCTAAAGGCGCATCAGGTGCGATCTCAAAGGACAGTAGTAAGCGCGGGTCGCTTGGAACTTGACCAGAAATACCGGATCCGTCAAACCTTACAGTGGGGATAGGCGTTCTCTGCTTTATTTCTGCGTTGATACCTGCTTTGCTTAACCATATTTCTGCAGTTTCATCAATGTTCTTGCCTTGTAATACGATTTCGATAGTTTGTCCGCGTTGTGCTGCCGTTGGTGATATGCTTGTTAATTGCGGTGCAACTTGTGCATGAACTATACCAGCTGCAGTCAAAAGGATAACAAGGAACTGAAACAGAATTATTTTACGGAATAAGATTTGGGTTTTTGCTTGCTTGCCAAGTAATGAATCTGACATTTGTATTACCTCTAATGCAAGGTCGTATTAACTTAGAAAGCCTGCACGTAAACTGATGAACGTTCATGTGCAGGCTATCTAACCGTAGCATATTTAGAATATACCTGAAATGACTTCACCCTTGACTAATTCTCTGGGTTGGTCTAAGTGGTTCATAACGATTGTGTGTGGGTCAATACCGAGTGTATGGTAGATGGTCGCGAGTATATCTCGCGGATGCACCGGTTTTTCAAGTGGCGTTGATCCTGTTGCATCTGATTTGCCGTAGACCTGACCCCCTTTGACACCTGCTCCAGCGATGAGACCGGTGTAACAATAGGGCCAATGATCGCGTCCATCGGGTGCGTTACCATTACCTGAAGTACTAACACCCATTCTTGGGGAACGTCCAAACTCTCCGATAGCGAGAACCAATGTATTTTCCAACATACCACGTTGATCCAAATCTTCAAGCAGTGAAGACACAGCACTGTCTAACTTGGGACAGTGTAAGTTTTTCAAGGGACCAAAGTTTGCTGCGTGTGTATCCCATGCTGTTTGATTCGGATTACCGTTTGCGACAGAGGGCCAGTTCACCTGAACGAATCGTGTTCCCGCTTCAACTAAACGTCTGGCAAGTAGGACACTTTGTCCGAAGGTATGTCGTCCATATTTGTCTCGCATTTCATCAGTTTCTTGTGAAAGATCAAACGCATTTCGTGCCTTCTGTGATAAGATGAGATCGTAGGCTTTCTCATAGTATTCGTTGAGTGCATAGTCATCTGCGACCTTATCAATCTCAGGCATATTTGCGTTAATCGTTTCAAGGAGCGTTTTTCTGCGTTGTAAACGCATCGGTGGAACTTCTGGACGGAGTGTCAGGTCGTCAAGTTTGATCTCTTTATTCGGGTCTTGGAAGAGGAAATATGGGTCATACGCTCTTCCGAGGAACCCTGCATTTCCCCCTTTACCGATGATATTGCTCTCCTGCATCGGTCTCGGTAGTTGGACAGCAGCCAACATTGGTTCATCTGGGGGTCTAAACTTAGCGATATGTGCAGCAGCATTTGGATGATCAGCAGGAGATGGTGGATCAAGTTGTCCTGATGGGGCAACTTTATCAGGTGTTTCACCTGTAACCATCTGATACATCGCTGCGGTGTGATTGAAAAGTCCCGCGGGTGTATAACTTACGGATCGAATGAGACAAGCCTTGTCCATCTGCTTTGCAAGTTTCGGCATCGTCTCTGATAATTGAATCCCTGGGACATTTGTTGGAATAGGATTGAATTCACCCCGTATATTTGAAGGTGCATCCGGTTTTGGATCCCAGATATCAATGTGACTCGGACCGCCTTGCAGGAACAGCAGGATGACAGAATTTGCTTTTCCCCAACCGTTGAGCGGCACAGCAGGTGCGACTGCCGCACTTGCCTTTGCTTGGAGTGACAATACTTGTGGCAAACTAATTCCCAGCATCGCCGCACCACCCACACGTAGAAATTCCCTGCGTGAGAACCCATCACATAGTCTTCCGGGAGCTTGTGGTAACGAAATCATCAATTATTTCCTCCATTGTATTTATGTCTATCTTCTATCTTACAAATAGAGACACAAAACGCTTTTGGCCAACATCTTAACTTAGCGGTTAAATAAGAATGCAGGACTGTTTATCAATGCCCACATTAGGTCTTGTACACCTTCCTCTTTAGATTCTGCATTCGCAAAATGTTCAACTGCAGTCGTATATTCGTTATCTTGTGGTAACCGAGCAAGTGTTGCAAGATACAACTCTTCAACGATATATCTATCGTCTTTATTCTCTTTGAGTAGTTTTGCAATGCGTCCATTCGGATCAATAACTGCATTGGCAACTGTCGGACCGTTTATCAGGTTCATAGCATGTGCTAGACTAACTTCGGTTGTGCGTTCACATTCACAGGAACTTTCCCGTTCAGGACGACCGAATAATTTCAAGAATCCATCATCCTTTACTTTACTGTCTGGTAGTTGCACAGCACGTAGGTCTTTTGGCACACCTTCAAATTTGGGTTGGCTTCCCGTAGCAATGCCGATTGCATCTAACAACTGTTCTGCTGTTAGACGTCGCGCGATTCCATGTGAGAAGTTGATCGTATCCTCTTTGTTCCACTTGTTTGTCCTGATGCTCTGTTGATAGGTTCGCGAACGTGCGATAGTCTTCATGATATGTTTCATGTCAAAACCGCTTTCTACGAAATCCTTTGTCAATGCATCAAGCAGTTCCGGATTGCTGGGTGGGTTGCTTGATCGGATATCATCGACCGGTTCAATGATACCGCGTCCCATAAAGTAACTCCAAATTCTATTTGCCCCTGCTTTTGCAAACATTGGGTTTTCAGCAGCGGTTAACCATTCTGCTAAGGCATCTCGTTTGTCAGCTGCATCGTTTCTTGTTTCTCCGAATGGCACTGAAGCTGCAACGACTGCTAATGTCCTTGGATGTTTTACAGGTGTAGGATTAAAACTTGCATAGACAACCTCTTCACCGGGTAATCGTCCGTTCTTTAGTCTAACATTAGAGAAAAACGCCCCAAGTTCATAGTATTGGTTCTGTGTCCATACCTCAAACGGATGATCATGACATTTATTACACGAGAACCGGACCCCTAAGAATAGTTGGGTGGTGTTTTCCACCGCTGCAGTATATTCACGTGAAACGCGGAAATAATTCGCAGCAGGATTCGCATAAGCACTTCCTGAAGCGGTAATCAAGTCATGCACAAATTTGTCATAAGGACGGTTCTGTGCAATGGACTCATGTATCCACTCTTTGAATAACCACATACCGCGTTCACCGAGGAATTTTCTGTTAGATTGTAACAGGTCTCCCCATTTGCTGGTCCAATGGTCAACATATTCCGTTGAATTAACTAATACGTCAATCAACTTCTCACGTTTCACTTTAGATACTGTTTCATCCATAAGGAAACTGCGTACCTGTTCAGGTGTAGGTGGGAGTCCAGTCATATCAAAGTAAATTCGTCGTACAAACTCTTCATCCGTACTTAATGCTGAAGGAAGAATTTTCAACCTTTTGAGTTTATTATGGACGTGTGTATCAATGTAGTTGTATTCAGGTGTTTCAACCCATTCGTAACCGCTACGGTCACCCATGACGATAATACCGTTTGTGCTATATGCGCCTTCATAACGTGTCAGTATAGCGGTTTCACCTCGCCGTTCTGCCGTAACAACACCGTCGTCTGTAACCTTAGCAACTTCATTAACACTGCTCGTGAATTTCGCTTCACGTGTTACGTCACGTGTTGTGCCATCAGGATAATGCGCGATAACGATTAATTGTTGTTTCGATCCTGGCATTGACAGTTCAGCAGAATCAGGAAAAACTTCCAACCTTTCTACACGTTGTGTTTTGCCGACGTCAGAAACAACGCCTTCACTGATCCACTGATGTATAAGATGATAATCACGCGAATCTGGTACGATCACCTGTCCACCTTTGTGTGGCACTTCGGATGTAGGTTTCAGTAGCATAAGACTCTGTTCCGGAAACGCTCTGTTAAAACGTCGACCTGATATATCCTCAATCAGAAGTTCGTAATCAAATTCAGGATCATAGCCGCGTAGTGAGAGTTTGAAACCGTTCTTGCCTTTTGCGCCGCCATGACATGTTCCATTGTTACAACCTGCATGACTCAGAACAGGCATGACATCTCGGACAAAACTAACGGGAGGTGCGTCTATGCTCTTGACGTCAATTGGTAAGTCAATTTCAACGTTCTTTACTGTAACGTTTATATTCGTTGGACCAACAGCATTAGGGAAAATGTAACCATCATCAAGTATTTTCACACCATCTGATGTCGGTTTGAGAGCTGCCCAAGATGTTACATCAATCCAATCTCCATCTTTCGTTTGTCCTGAAACGAGTACACGTCTGCCATCGCGAGCATGTTCCAAAGTTAGGGACTCAGGGATAGTTTTTAGGGTTGTTATTTCAGGAATCTCTACACTTAATTCGCTATCTTCCATTTGACTCCATGCAGAAGGTTGGCATATCAAACAGCAAGAGAATGCTATAAGAAGTGTAAGAACTATATTATGGCTGGGTTTCACGTTTACCTCCATATTGGTAAGAAACTTAGACTAAGCGGAATTATCCGCACAATATACCATTAACTGTATCTTGTTTCAATTTCTCCTGTTCTTCAAATATCCCCATCTGACTGACAATTTGCCTGCGGGTGAGACATCTGAGAATTCGGATTCGCTTGCTAACCAATTAATTACGTTTTCTGTAAGTTGTTCTAACTGCTCAATACTTTCGTTGTTCTTATGATAGTTTGGCAAACGCCAGTTCATATTGAAAACTTTACCGTTATCAACTTTCCAATAGCCGAATGCAGCGATTACATCTGCATAGTTCGTTGTTCGTTCCCAAGCATGTGCCAGTGTGGTAAAGTTTTTCCAGATTTTGTTATAATAGTCACCACTTAATGGAAATCCGGTTGAATTTACCTGAACCCAATCGTCTACTTTAGGTGCATCCCCGTCAACATTTTTTAATCCTTCAACCAGACCGAAGTCAAGTGTTTCTTTAAGGACAATTATACCGACGTTGCTACCATCATTTTCTTCTGGACCAAAAGCTCGGGGTTGTGCATCTTCAAGACCCATCGGTGTTGCGTAGCTGAAGGCTTTACCTGTTAGAAGCACAGCACCGCCGCTTTCGGCATAGTCAATAAATGCATCCAATTCTGCATTGGACAGATCTCCTGGGTCAGAATCACCATCGTGCCACCAGACAACTCCAAAATTCTTGAACCGTGCAGTGTTAATATCACTTTTTGCTAATTGCGTTGTCTTGAATGTTTTTTCTGCGAATTCCAATGCTGGTGCAGTAAATGCACCATTGTCACCCAAATGTAGGAAACCGACTTCAAAAGCGATTGCTGAATTTAAACCACAAATTAGTAGAAAAATCAAGCAAATTGTAGTTTTACGATACATATTTCACCACATTCATTATCCGTATTTGAGATTAGAATATCATATTTCTTTGTATATTCCAACGTTTTTCTTTAGATGTTTTCCTTTAATTACTGAATTGTTGCAGTAAATCCCGCGGATTCTACGACTTTAAAAAGTTCATCGACTTTAACACTATCCTTACGTATTTTAATGACTGCTTGATTGGGTAGTGAAACTTCAGCAGAAATGACGTTTTGGTGTTTTGTAAGTGCATCCTGCACTTTTGCAACGCATAGAGCTCACGTCATACCCGAAACAGCCAGAGTGACATCTTCACTTGCGGTAGTTTCAATAGGTACCGACATGAATACTTTTATGGGTTCACCAGTTTGTGTATCAAATATACGGACTTTACCATCAAAACCACCTGCTGCAAGTTGTGTGCCTTCAGGATGAAATGCAACCGCAAAAACACTTACTGTATCTGCTTCCATCGTGACTAACTTTTTACCATCAGAGACATTGTAGATACGTACTTCACCCGCAGAACTACCGACTGCAAATCTGTTACCATCAGCTGAGAAAGTTACCGCATCAATAGAGCCTGCTTGTGCTTCGTAGGCACGTATTAGGTTGAAGTCTGTGTTACCAACATCTCTACGTGTTTGACGGAACATTCTGTAAAGACGCGGAATTCTATCCTCGCCTACACTGAGAACCTGATCAGCATGTGGATGTCTTGCGATAGCGTTTATCTCCCCATATCCTTTGTTGCTTGAGTTAACATCGTCCACGAAGGATCCTGTATCTACCTCAACTAACTTCAGAGCAGTGTCACGACTGCAACTGACAAAATGTGTTCCATCGGTAGAGAAAACTGTGCCAAAAACCCAATCACCGTGATTGTCGAATTTCACAAGTTCCTTTTCATCATCAATAGATATGACGCGGACAGTCTTATCTGAGCTTCCGAATGCAACGCGTTTTGCATCTGGTGAGAAGGAGAGACCGTAGATCGTGTCATAAGTTGACCTAATCGTCTTGATCAATTTATTCGTTGTTGCATCCCATAGTTGCACTTCTCCGAATTGCGCAGGTGAACCCCCCGCAACACCTATTGTCTTCCCATCAGGTGTATAGACGATTGATTGTATCCTACGTGCTTTACCAACTAACCGTGCTTTGATCTCATAATTCTCTGTATCATAGAGTAGTATTTCCCGCACACCTGATACAGCAAGAATGTTTCCATCTGGGGAAAAGGTCATTGCGGAAATAACAGGTGGAACAGTGTATACCGGTACTTCTTCATCCGTTTGGTCAGCATCTGTCGGTGTGTCATCCTTCGCGCCCTCAAGTATCCATTTTCTGAATAGTGCTACTTCTTCATCCGTGAGGGGTTCTTGGTTCTGGGGCATCGCCGGTGGATCCCCAGTGATGAGTTCAATGATGAGACTATCATCAGGTTTATTGGGAATAATCGCTTCTCCACCCATTCCACCGCGTTTCAACTCTGCGTAAGATGTGACAATAAAATCTGCATTTGGATCGCCAGGATGATGACATCCTTGACAACTTCTTTTAAGGATTGGCACAATCTGCTTGTAATAACTGACAGGTTCCTCTTTTTCATGACCATCTGCACTTAATTCGGGTACCATGAC
>VXOP01000236.1 GCA_009839975.1 Candidatus Poribacteria bacterium | reverse complement strand
TCTATACTTTTTGCATTACACTAATATCTGCAATACTGATTTCTTCGTTTTTGCTGTCTTCCTTTCGTTGCAATATTCTTAGCGCGTCAGTGAAAACCTGAGCAACTTGCAGAAATTCCTCAGGTTCCATAGTTATATCCAATGTGCGATATTTTACATGAATATGTCCATTAAGACATTTGTAAATTGCACATATCTCATCGTGTGATAAATACTTGTTGTTATATCCCATTTTGCCCCCTCATAAAGCGCATTCATCTCTATTTTTAAAAATGTTGAACAATAAATGTGAATTTATTTTGGGAGGCGCGCAGCATGCGCGCCATTCCATTAGATTGATATTTCTGAACCCAGAAACAACATGAAAGACTTCTTAGTTGCGTTTCAATGCTGCCCATGTTGTCGCTAACTTCTGTTTAGCGACAACATCTGCAGGTGGTTCAGACCCACTGAAGGTACGGGTGCCATCGTCTTGTAGAACATACTCAATACTGATAAAACCCGAACCAACTTTGTTTTCGTTGTCCTCGTAGTAACCTATGAAACGCAATTTGGCATAATTGCCAGTTGCTGTCCGAAGAACATAAACAACATCATTCGGTAAGACCCAATGATTAGGTGGTCCTGTATAGGTATACCACCCATCACCAGTGGCGAATGTAGTGATCTGTTCTGTATCGGATACGTAACCTTCTTCGGGGGCTACAAGGATATCCTCAAAAAGGACATCCTTTAAGACCACCGCCGCAGCTTCACCAGGACCACTGATGCCACCATTCACGATGACACCGGTCCGTCTGAAAGCAAGGTCCCAATTTAATGAGGTCGTTGCATTGTTAATGTCAACGACCTCACCCCTAAGGAGGTCGGTATAAACCCAATTTTCACGGTCTGTAGCATCAACCGTGAGGGTATTATGATGTATTTCAGCATGCACAGCAGACACTGTGATGCTGATGTTAAAGATGAAAAGGATGATCATGCAGAAATTTAGTTTGTGTATAAACATGAATTTTTTCATCAGATAACTCCTTTCAAGTTATGAAATATGTAAATCTAAATTGAAGAAACTTTGAAACTATCCAAACTATAATTACTCTATAGACATATTATGTAATTCTAATATGCCAATGATACGCCACCGTAAAATGAACGACCTATAAACGTATAGTATGTCGGTATTTTGAAATCAAAAATGTTGTTACAGCCAATAGATGCTTTAACATATTTGAAGAGAGTTTTTGATGCACGAATGTTCCAAACCCAATAACTGGGTGCAAGTTCCTCTGGTTCAAGCACTTTATCACCATCATCAAAGAACCCCCAACTGCTTGCATACCGGCCGCGTAAATCCACCTGAAATCCGCTATTTAGATGAAGATAAGCAAATTTGAGATTACCGTGATGCGTTGAGCGGTTAAGTAAGGGGAGTCCAGTCGTTTTATCCGCACCCCTCAGATAGGCATAGCCGAGTGTTGAAGTCAGTCCACCGAAACTACCGATAACAACTTCCACATCAACTCCTTCCGTATATGCTTCACTTACATTCTGATACGCAAACTTACTACCTCCTAACACACTTACTCCAATTCGTTCAGCTTCAATCAGATTAAACAAGTCGTTGCGATAGCCATGTATACGAGCGAGTAGTCCATCAAATACCTGATATTCTATACCCAGATTCCAGTTATGTGAGGATTCAGGTACAAGTTCTGCATTGCCTAATACTTGATAACCAGATGTAACATTTGTGAAGTCAAGATATAGATTTTTAAAATCTGGCGCACGAAATCCTTGACCATACGAAGCACGAATTCTAAGATTGTCTGTTACACGATAGAGTGAACTCAACTTCGGACTGAAATGAATACCAAATTCCGAATGGTTATCTAAACGCCCCCCAATAACTACCGCGAAGGCAGAGATAGGACGGAATTCGTTCTGAATGTATAATGCGTTCGTCAGAATATCACGTTCACCACCTTCAATACGTTGAGATTGTAAATTCTCAAATGTAACCTCACCGCCAATGCTAACCCGATTCCTTTCCCACAGACGTGTATCAAACTGGAACTCCCCACGGACAAGATCTTGAATATTCAGATTGCTGGAAGATATTTCATCTGTAAACCTGTTGATGACAGTCGATTCATCGTCATATCTTGTAGCATAGAGTTTGGCTTTGAGCACCGTAGAAGATAGATTCCGTAAACCATCAAAAGCAAACTTCTTTTCTATACCTAAGCTTCCACTAAAGTTCTCAATATCTCCGAGTTGGTCATAAACGATCGGACCGACTTCACTTACCCCTTCCTGATCCTGAGTGAAGTATTGTCCCGTGAATCTTATATGAGTATGTGGTGTGATCTGATATTCTGTACGTGCTGTGCCAGTAAAATTTGCATACCCATGAATCGTTGTCGTAAGATCAGATTCATCAAAATCAATAGGACTCCGTTGATTGGCACTTAGAGTCAATAAACCGTTGAAGTCACCTTGATGTAGTTCAAGTGTACCTCTACTATCAAGTGTGTTATTCTGTTCAATATTTTGAGAAACTTGAAACGAAAATGGAGCAGATGCCCTACGAGTAATTATATTAATTACACCAGCAAGTGCAGCGTTACCAAAAAGAGACGAGGTTGCACCTTTGACAATCTCAATGCGTTCAACATTTTCAACTGGTAACCTCGCCATATCAAGTTTACCCGCGATACGACCAATCGCTGGTTCACCGTCAACAAGGATAAGTATGTATTCTGAGTCAAGACCTTGGAGTTGTACACCATCACCATGTGCATCTCTGTGAATGATGATTCCTGCTGTATGTTCCAAGACTTCACCTATATTCTCTGCACCTATCGCTTCGATTTCAGAACGCGTAATAAGATTAGTAATCACTGGTGTGTCTTCAAGTCCATGAGGGGTCTTGGTAGCAGTTACAACTATTGTTTCTAATTGTGTAGCTTCTTCAGGTGCATCAGAATGTTGGATGTTTTCAGGATAACATTGCGTTAAAAAAGTAAATAACGATAATAGTAAACACAAGATTAACTTTCTCCATGTCAGTATCATATTAATTTCCTTCTCTTGAAACAGACTTGAAACAGATATAAATCACTTGACAACTCTTACATTAATAGCGTATTCTATTAAAAGCAGAAAAGGTGAGTTTTCGTGAATTCGCTGCGAAAGACGCAAACACGGTCATGCGTATTCAACTGTTATCTTATTAGAACATGGGTTAGTACAATTGGTAGTTGGAGCAAACCCGATTCTAAACGCGCTTTTTCTGCTATATTCAATTAATGAACCTTAAAGGGACCTCCTCGCGGTTCCTCTTTCAAATCTGGATTAGTAGAATCCAGGAACACCTCGTGAAGTTCAAGTTTGTTAGATTGCGTGAACGCTTCTTTGGGTAAAGAACCGGATTGGGCATGCCCTTTACGGAATTCTTCAGAATTAACCCAATTTTCAAAATCCTTTCGTGATTCCCAAAGTGTGAAGACAACATAAGGATCGCCATCATTAACGGGACGCAAAACTCGGTTTGAAATAAACCCTGGCATGCCGTCTACAAGTCTTGCTCTCTTGCGAAAACGTTCCTCAAATTGTTCATAATATTCTGGTGCCACATAAATTCTATTTGCTACAGTAATCATCGGTCTCCTTATTGTAAATGAATCTCATTATCATTATTTAGACACGGTTTAATATCTATTAGAAAACCTAATGTTATGTATTATACGATATCTGTTATATTAAGTCAAATCTTTTTTCAAATATTTTTCTAAGTCATTCAGACGGGTATAGTAGCATTGTTCACAAACCTTGACCAGATTCTTGGTAAAATTGGTAAAATTTTAGACAGACGAATCCAGTCACAGCCTATAAAGATCAGTTTAAAAAATTATCAACAAAATAGGTGACATAAACTTTACACCTACCTAAAAGATTAATATGTTTGACTTAATGAAATATCTGTGATATACTATCTAATAGATATTCCTACTTGCCGGTGTAGCTCAGTGGTAGAGCGCACGACTCATAATCGTGTGGTCCGGAGTTCAACTCTCCGCACCGGCACTCTTCTCTATAGGCACTCCCCATGAAATCCCGTTTTGTCCAAGACATGCATCGTTTCATATCAGAACAGAACATGATTGATGAGGGTGAAACGGTTCTCGTTGCTGTTTCTGGCGGTGCTGACTCCCTTGCTCTGCTTTATGCGTTGCACGATCTACAGAAACATATAGGATGTTTCCTTCACGTTGTTCATCTCAATCACAGTCTCAGAGACAATTCTTCCGATGATGCTGACTTTGTTCACAAACACGCGACACGTCTGGAGCTTCCTTTTACATGTCATACTGTTGACGTCTCCCGTTTAGCAGAAGAATGGAAACTCTCTATTGAAACTGCAGGAAGAAAAGCACGGTATGAGTTCTTTGCTTCAGTCTCTACTGATGTAGGTGCAACAAAAGTTGCTTTGGGACATCAACAAGACGATATTACAGAGACAGTGCTTATGAATCTCATTCGTGGTGGTGGAACGGATGGACTAAAAGGTATTTCTCCTATCAGAGATGATAGGTATATTCGTCCTCTCACGATTTTCACGCGTCAAGAGATTGACGCATATCTCAAGTCAATAAACCTTATCCCTCAAGAAGACCCGACGAATACTGATAGTCGCTACTTTCGCAATCGTATCCGATATGAACTCCTTCCACTCCTTGAACGGGACTATAATCCTAATATCAGAGTAGGATTAAGCCGAACTGCAAGTATTGTCGGTTCAGAATCTGATTATCTTGATCAACAAACCCGAGAAGCATTTAATCGTTGCTTACTTGATGAATCCAAACCATCGTCCATCGCGTTAAGCAGAGATACATTCTTAGAGAATCACATCGCTATACAGAAACGGATACTTAGACTGGCGGTCTCAGAAGCACAGGGTACTACACAGGATTTCTGCTTTGAACATAGCAATTCAATATTTGATATAATTCTCGGTGAGAAACCAAATGCCAGAATCACTTTGCCAAACGGAATTCAGTTTAGACGCGCGTATCAGGACCTCTTTTTTGAGAAGAAAACGATCCAAACTGAAAACTATGAATATGTGCTTAATGTTCCCGGGAGAACACCTATTGCACAGTTAAGTGCCGAGGTTATTACAAAAACATATAGACTGTCAGACAATGAATCGTGGACTATACCCGACGGTATATCTGAGGCACTGTTGGATTTCAGCAAAATACAATTACCGATAAAAATACGAAATAGACGAAAGGGTGACCGTATTCAACCGCACGGTATGCAAGGAACGAAAAAGATTAAGGACTATTTTATGGACCAAAAAATACCACTATGCGAAAGGGATCGTATACCAATTATCGTAAGTAGTGATGAAATACTCTGGGTCATCGGGTTTACCACCAGTGAAAAGTATAAAGTCCAACCTAAAACACGAAAATGTCTTCATTTGCAATATGGAAAAATTGATAACATCTCCTAATAAAGCCTTAATAACGGAAGCACAAATTCGAGCGCGTATACGCGAACTTGGGAATCAGATATCTATAGACTATGCTGATCAGGAGCTTGTGTTGGTATGCGTTCTCAGAGGTGCAACGTTATTCTTTGCAGACCTTGCACGAGAAATATCTTTACCGCTTCGGTTTGAGTTCCTGCAAATATCAAGCTATAACAATAGCACCCACCCCTCAAAAGACATAGAGTTCATCCATACTGGTAGTGACTACATTAAACACAGGAATGTTCTCATTGTAGAAGATATAATTGACACAGGACATACTTTAAATTTTCTATTAGAGCATCTTAAACCCTTAAATCCCAAATCGCTAAAAATATGTACACTTTTGAACAAACCTTCCCGACGTCAAGTTTCTGTTCATATTGACTACGCAGGTTTTGAAGTGCCAAATGTGTTTTTAGTTGGTTACGGACTTGATTACGCGCAGATGTATCGGAATTTACCTTATATTGCAGTTATTGAACCTTTTACTAATTCAGAATAGAGTCTATCAATTACAATACATTTAAATCTTGATGATATGTGATCGTAAATCTATGACTTGCTTTTAAACCTAATCTATGGTAAATTAATATTGTACAAAATTATTCCACTTTAACGAAGTCAGTGGATAATTCTACACGTGAGGTGCCATATTATGGAGAATCCTCACGATCAATTTTGTTTTATACCAGTAAGGAGAACAATAAATGAAGAAAATAGTCTGTTTATTTTCCATTCTGCTAATGTCTGTTTGCACAGTAAGTTTCGTTTCAGCTGCGAACTTACAGAGTGATGAATTCAATGGAAGCGGACAAGATGTTTCATCCTTTTGGAATATCCAGAATGGTGACAAAAGCAATTGGGAATTAAAAGATGGTATGCTTGTCATAGAAGCGGGTTTCAATCAGAACGTCTGGGCAAATGATGACAGTACACGTTATAGTCAGACTGTAGACCAAGACGAGTTTGACATTGAAACCTCTCTGATAGCTGACTACGCTGATGGTTCTATCGTCACGGGTCTCATAGTCTATTCCGCTGGGACAAAGGATAGTCAAGGACGTGATGGAGAATGGGTCACATTAAAACTATGGGGACGTGGGGCTGCGCAAGGGAACAATGCAGTTCTACAATACCAACGTCGTCAAAATGATTCTGGCGCATTAGGATATGTCGGCACACAACCAGATTACAATCCAGCGCAAGGTATGCTTCCAGTTGAAATGCGTCTTAAACGTGAAGGTAATGTGTATGAATCTTGGTTCAAACCCAATGCTGAAGGTGATTGGATTCCTGTCGGAAAAGTAACCAATGAACTACAGGAACCACTTGAAGTCGGTATTTATGCCGGTGTCGCAGATGGTGGTGCTCCAGGACGATTAACGGTGAGTTTTGATTACTTCCGTGAAGCATCTGCTCCAGCACCGGTCGACCCACAGGACAGGTTAACTGTTACTTGGGGTGAACTAAAAGACCGATAAGTACGCATTTATATTCTACGGTAGTTGATGGTATTTCATTCCATCAACTACTTAGTAGAATGTCTATTCTTACATTGAAGGAACATATCTGGAATGCGGTATATAGGTCTACTGTTTGTGATAGCCTATACTATTGTCTGCTATAATGTCAGTTTCGCAGATTTAGATACAGAGGCAAAAAAAACACTCTCTACGATTGAATGGATCAGTATTCCGGAAGGTGCATTCCTGATGGGGTCAACAGAAGCACAAGCAGATACTGCTTATACAGATGCCAAATTACGTAGTTCTCTACTTGAGAAACACACCTTTGACGCTGAAACGCCTCAACACAATGTCTATCTATCAGCCTTCCAAATCTCCCGATACGAAATCACGAATGCACAATACCGTACTTTCATCAAGGCAACCGGTCGTCCCACACCACGTGGACATAATGGTGAGGAAACTTGGAAAGCGGAAGATTTCAACGGTGATAAACAGCCTGTGGTCGGTGTGACGTGGTTTGATGCACAAGCTTTTGCTGAATGGATCGGTGGGAGTCTACCCACAGAAGCGCAATGGGAACGCGCTGCACGCGGCACACAAGCTCGTATTTACCCGTGGGGTAATGATCCGCCAAAAGCACGGCAACACGCAAATTTCGCTCGCAGATACAATAAAACCACACCTGTAGGACAGTTCTCAAAAGGTTCCACTTCAAACGGAATTGCAGACCTTGCGGGTAATGTATGGGAATGGTGTCTTGATGAATATGACCCATCTCTTTATAGCCGAGATAGCGACAAGACAAGGCGTAATCCGCTGAACCTGCGGTATCGGGATGTGCTACGAGCAAGAGTCATTCGGGGTGGTGCTTGGGACGTTGGCAGTGCCTTCTTACGTTCAAGCTTACGTTTCAAGTATTTTCCTCTGGATTCGACACACACAATTGGATTTCGTGTCGTGCGCCCGAGTCCAGAAATCAAGAAATAACGAGTTCAAATACAGTATATCTTCTAATTCCGGCGCGCTCTATAGAGAACAGTAATCAAGTACCCGCCTATAGGTGTCCCGACGAGACAACCTCCCAAAGCCCAATTAAACTGAAGTTTTTTTGTTTTCACCTTATACGCGTCATAGTAAAAAGCAACATATTGTGGTGACTTCCCAAGAACGCGTCCAGTCGGCATAAATGGTTGGTAACGTTGCGAAAAGACAGGACCGACAAAAGACAAAAAACAGCCAGTTGAAAACCACAACGTTGGATTGAGATGGTATTTCGCGTCTTTTTCAGCATCCTTAACCGCTTGTTCAGCAACGGTCTCCAGACGATCCGGTGAAACAACCGATTCCTCTACCTCAACAATTTCATACCGTTTTGTTTCAATAACATCATACCTTTTCGTTTGTCCATTATTCTCAAATGTGATCCGCTCATGTTCCTCGCAAAACCCTAAAAGGTTTGATCCAAAGATAAATGCAAATATAGAAATTGCCAAAATATAATTATGATCTTTTGTTTTCACAATCTTCCCCCATTTTGCTTTGAGTCTTAACAATCATGATCTGTGGTAACATCACACTCTTATTTTAACTTTTGGTAAACATGTCCTGTTGCTGTAGCTGTCCAATATAGGACTAACAATTCACCATCCCATGTATAATTACTCACAGTGGGTTGGGTGTTCCCATCTGATAGCCAATAGATTATACCTTTACTCTCATCAAATGGCTCAATCAACCTATAGGATCCGTAGAAAAAACTTCCATCCCCTTGGTAATCCCTGGAAAAAGTTGATGTTGTTAATCGCATTGATCCGAAGGCTTCGGTTGTTTCACCATCAACCTGTGCCCGGACGAGTTCATACGTACCGCTAAGTGCTTTAGCGACTCTAAATGCCTTTGAATAGACGATAATAGTTGCTGATTCTATGACAGACTCTTCACCTTTATCTCTGACAGTTACGTGAACCGTAACTTTCTCATCAGGAGCGATTTCTGAATCAGTCAGTTCGGGAGCCGTCCACTGTACTCGCGCGCCTTCATCTACAATCAATGTACCAGTTGATACTTCCCATATATAGGTTAAATCGTCATTCTCAGGATCGGTCACACCAATTTTGAGTTCAACTGTTTCGCCATACCGTACTTCGGTTGGTATAGTGAATGTATTGATTTCAGGTGGATCGTTTGTCCATTGTTCATATTCACTGCAGCTACTGAATATAAACAACTGACAAGTTAACAGAATAAATACAGCGGAACGTGTTGTGAAAAACATACATTTTAATAAATCCATCACATATCTCCATAAGTGGAACGCTAATATTGCTCATAGACATTAGAGCCATTTTTTACATTTAAAATAGATGAACATGCCGATGCCAATACCCAACATAATTAATAATACAATTGGGTATCCCCATGGATTATCAAGCTCAGGCATGTATTTGAAATTCATTCCGTAAATACCGGCGATGAAGGTTAATGGGATAAAGAAGGTAGCCACGATAGTTAACACCTTCATCACCTCATTCATCCTATGACTCACTGCTGAGGTATAGAGATCAAACAGTCCGGTAATAGATGAACGAACTACCTCTAACATCTGCATCACTTGCATCAGATGATCATAAATATCTCTGAAGTATGGATGGATATCTTCGCCAAATAGTGGTATTTCATCCTCCAAAATCTCTATAAGCACATCCCTTAACGGGAAGATCGGTCTTCGTAGCAACAGCTGTTCTGCTCTTAGATCATTAATTTTTGCCAGAACTTCTGGTGAAGGGTTTTGCATGATTTCTTCTTCCAATACCTGCACCCGTTCATTGACTTCATCAAGTACCACAAAATAGTGGTCAACAATCACATCTATCAACGCATACACAAGATAACCGGCATCCATACGTCGAATTCTTCCCTGTCCATTTTGAAGTCTGTTTCGGATAGAAGCGAAAATCTTGCTATAGTTCTCTTGCAGAGAGATAACATAGTTAGGACCGAGGACAAGACTTACCTGTTCTCTGGAAACCTTATCGGATTCAGTATCATAATCAAGACTTTTTAAATAGATAAACACAAAGTTTTCAGTAATTTCTATCTTAGGGAGTTGGGTTGGACTTAGCATATCCTCAAGTAAGAGTGGATCGATACCAAAACACTCGCCTATCTCTTCAATCACAGCTATATCATGTATTCCCTCAACCTGTATCCATGTTACAGTCTCAGTATCCTTGTAGGGTAAACAAGTCACAACTGCTTCTGTTTTATCTATCTGAAAATGTGTTTTATCGTAATCCAATACTGTAATCCGAACAGGTTCCGTTCGTTCTTCACCAAGATATTCAAGGGTCCCAGGTGGCTTTCCCACCTTTTGCGTATATCTTTTAAATGTATTAAAGAATGCTAATTTCATATTTCACTGGATCAACGCAGCACTTCCCTAAGAGTTTTGATTACATCGTGCTCTATAGTGGACTTCAGAAGTAATGATACACTCTACAGCGGGCGAGGAAACCTCGCCCCTACGCGGGACGATCTTTGTAAGTGCGTAAATGTCTCATTAATTATTGACTTTACTTTAATAGACCGATTACGCAATTATAAAACATTACGTAATTATATCTTTTATGTGTTCCCTTGTCAATATGAATATCTAATCCGGAAATAAAAATAGTGTTGACTTCTGCGGAACAATAGTGTATAATAAATATATAGGCAATAACGGCAATCCCACTCACACAAAACACATTCCTAAGATTACTATATCTCAAATCAAAAATGCAAACTAATCTATATAGTCGGCAAGAAATTGTGCGTATTCTGTTTCTTATCCTCTGCATGATTCCAATGTCAACGGAAGCAGGTTCATACTTCCGTGATGTTACGACAGACATGCAACTTGATTTTCACCATGTCAACGGGTTTTCAGATGAACGTCGACTTGTTGAAACCATGGGAAGCGGGGGAGCACTCTTTGACTTTGACAACGATGGGGATCTTGATCTCTATCTCGTTCAAGGTAACTCGCTTTCTTATCCGTTAGAAGAGGATAAGGAACCAGAAAACCGACTCTATAGAAATGACGAAGGCACCTTTGCAGACATCACAGCAACTGCAAAAGTCGGGGACAAAGGTTACGGTCTCGGTGCGGTTGCTGCAGATTACAATGGGGACGGACATAGAGATATCTACGTAACGAATCTTGGGAAAAATGTGCTTTACCACAATAACGGTGATGGCACATTTACAGACGTAACAGACACTGCAAAGGTAGACTGTCCGCTCCTAAGCGCAAGTGCAGCATTTGCAGATATTGATAGAGACGGTGACTTAGACCTCTATGTCTGTAATTATGTTGCGTATTCATTAGAAACTGACATCCCCTGTTATTACAAAAATAGGTTGCGTATCTATTGCGGTCCAAACGAATACCAAGGTATTGCTGATGTACTCTATCAAAATAATGGTGATGGAACGTTTACGGATATTACAAAATCCGCAGGTGTATTCCAACCCACCACACGCGGTTTAGGAGTCGTCTGCACAGATATAAATAGTGATGGATGGATAGATATCTATGTCGCAAATGATATGTCACCAAACACGCTCTTTATCAATCAAGGAAACGGAACATTTAAAGAAGAGGGAGTATCAAGAGGTGTTGCATATAATGGAGATGGTATTGCAAACGGATCTATGGGGGTGGATGCAGGAGACTATGACAATGATGGGGATATTGATCTCTGGGTCACTAATTTCTCACTGGAAGCGAACTGCCTTATGCAGAATGACGGAACAGGATTCTTTGAAGATGTAACTTTTGACACAGGACTCGCAAATCCAACCTTTTACGCACTCGGATTTGGCACGCGTTTCATCGATTGTGACAACGACGGTTGGCTTGATATTCTCGTCGGCAACGGTCACATATGGGATAATGTTGACAAGATAGATGCAAAACTTACTTATGCACAACCGGTTCAGTTATTTCAAAACCGTAACGGAAGTTTCATTGATGCTACTGAAGCAGCGGGGTTGGATAAGTCTACCTATGTTGTGCGCGGAATGCTCTTTGGCGATATTGACTTAGATGGGGATGTTGATGTCGTTCTATGTCAATCAAATGGTCCGACTGTAATTCTTAGAAATGAAGTCGGAACGGACAATGCTTGGATCTCAATCAGATTAGTTGGAAAAGGAAAGAATATTGATGCTATCGGTTCCAGTGTCAAACTGACAGTTGGAGATAGAACATTATGCCGAGAGGTGATCTGTGGTGCCAGCTATCTCTCCGGAAATGACTTTACGTTGTCTTTCGGTTTAGGCAAGCAAAAAAGCGCAGATGGACTCCAAATAAAGTGGGATAATGGTAGTATACAACATATTGATACAGTGCCGATACGAAAACGTATTACGATTTCACAACGTTGACTCTATCCAACATGCATGTTAGAATACGTAATTATGAAGATTGTTGAACAAAAAGAAGCTTGGATTCACACCCACTATATCGTCGATAGTTATTTCATCACTGAACAGGAACGGAGAGAGGTTACTATCAACGTTGAACCACAGTTGATCGGTTTAGGAATTCAATACGGTTTAGATTACAACATTGCACCTTCAAAACATCGTGCTATCATAGTCTTGGAATGTATCCCTTTTGATAGCGTTAAAACATTAGTAAGAGAGTTTATAGATGAGGCGATTAAAGACTTTCCAGTTCGCCACCCAGAACAGCGGAATGTGGTTACCAATATCACTTATGCGGATGCAATTCCAAAAGTTGAAGACTCTAATATCCAAGACCAGGACCCGTAAGCACCTGGGTTCCCACTGTACCCTCCGTAATATTGAATATAGTAGGAAATTCATCACGCCAACCGTCATTTGCACTCGGACAGAATTGACGTGCATTCCCTTCAATAGCGGTAACACCCCGAATGCGGGATGCCAATCCTGCTGAATGCAAGAAAGAGGCACCAGGGCATGTCAAGTCTTGGACAGCAAGGAACATACCGAATTCTTGTGCAGCCGCACCCATCAGTAACGCCTGTGATTGTCCCTTGCATGCCTTGAGGGCAACGCCAGAGTAACCCTGATCACGAGCAAGCATAAATGTATCGTAGTCGGTCAGAGATTCATCAATTACCACAGGTTTGATTTCTGCGGCTTTGTGCATCTTATTTTCTGGATGTGCTTCTAAATCACGGTCCGTTGGTTGTTCAATATAAGAGAGGCGATTGAACGCTTGTCCACCCTCCTCTTGAATACGATTCAGAAATTCCAGTAAATACTCTACATTCTCACATGTTTCATTAAAATCCGCAGAATAGTACCATGTCTTTACACCACGACTTGCTTGTGTTTCTGCAGTAATTTTGTCAATAGCAAGAACTCTCGCCACATCCCATTCCAAGTCGTTGCCGTTCAGTTTTATTTTTAGATGTGTCAACCCATCAGCACGAATCCATTCTGACAACGTTTCTGGCAACCCATCATTCAGACGAGAGCTTATATCGGCATCTGTGAGTGGATCCAAAGCACCTATTAGATGATAAAGTGGCATATCCGGTTTCGGGTGCCGGGTCGTATATTGATCAAGGTACTTCCCTGAGAAGCTACTATCCAAATAGCGGGCAAGATCAGTAGAGACATAATCCTCATCCAAACCATTATAACTATTAATACCGTTTGCCTTTCCAAATCCATCATGGATGGCAGCATCAATGGGACTTGTCGTTACGACGGTGCAGAGTTTCGGTATCGGTGTTGATAGTTCCATTCTTTCGGATAGACCTTCGGCAAGTAGTGAGAATTCAGACTCAAGTACTTCTGATAGTTCCAGAGGGTGTGCACACAATTTACAATTCCTTGTAGATTTAACTGCTAAGTCCGCAAGTTCCTTCATAGCAGCAAGGCTTTGATCAAATGGGATGTATTTTGGAGGAAATGCCCATACATTTCCGAGTGGCATTGAACCGTATCCTGTGGCTTCCTTACCACCTAATGTTTGAACATTAATTCGAACGTTAAAGAGTATACAGTGATCTGTCGGCACACCGCCGAATTTTAGTGGCGTTCTGTATCGGTGTTCCTCAAAATCATACTCGACATCAATGATACGAATATCTGTCGATTTTGGCATTTTATTTTATTTCTTCCAGATAATAAGTGAAAGATCGTAGGTCAGGCAATGTGTAAAGCAGCAAACTTGATGCGTCATGCAGTCCTTTATAGTGGACTTCAGAATTAATGAAACACTCCACAACGGGCGAGGAGACCTCGCTCCTACGCATGGTGGATACCGTAAAAGTTGAATGTCTCTTTAATCTTTAAGTTTACTATACACAGTATTCTACCTAACCCACAATCTGTTTTAAGTTAAGAGTCGATCCCCAAGTGATCATTTATTTCTTTCTGATAACCTTCCAATTCGCAGCTTTCAATCTCTGCTATAGTTACGGGGCGACCAAAGTAGCCGGATTCGTAGGCTGCCATACAGATAGCTTGCGATCTCAAACCTTCCACGGCATCCACCTCTGGTTTTCCACCCGTTCTGATTGCGTCTGCAAAGTATTTCAGTTCAATTGCTACGGTATTACCGATTCCTGATGGAAAGAAATACTCCTTCTCATCATCACTTAGGCTATCAGTGAATTCCTTCTGTAGGTCATCGTTTGAAATTGGTTCACCGCCGCGTGGCACTAAACCTCTGCCCCAATCAAGTGCACCTTCACTACCGTAGATGGTTTTTGTGCCGAAACCGTGAGCGGGTGCGGAACCGACCCATGTCCACTGTGCTGTAACACCTTGTTCAAACTTGATCGTAGCGATCAGTGCGTCTTCTACATCAACAGAATATCCACCTTCACGGGCACCAGGATTATCATATCGGTAGGGTTCATACGCTTTATTAATAGCATAAACTTCCTCAGCTTCCAAACCGAGGATATAACGCATCAGGTCGGTAAAATGCACACCGCCATCTAATGCCCAACCACCGCCAGCATCCATTTTGAAGTTGCGCCATCCCCATTTCCCCATTGCCTCGCCGACTTCTATCCAGAAAAACATGCGGGGTTCACCGATGCGACCTTGCGCCATGACCCAACTACGTGTCCGTTCCATACGACTCAAGCGATAATTCTCTGCAACAGAAATGATCTTATTGTTCTTTTCAGCTGCTTCCATCATCAGCTTGCAGGCGCGCATCGTGATCCCGAAAGGTTTTTCAATGATGACATGTTTACCTGCCTCAAGTGCTGGTACTGCAAGAACATGGTGTGCACTATGCAATGCACAGATGTCTACACACTCTAAATCAGGGTGCTTATCAAGCATTTCGTCAATTTCGGTGTAAATTGCTGGTTTCGTTCCACCTTGAAATTCGTGCGCCTGATTTGCCCGTGCCTCAGCTCTGCCTTTATCTATATCACATGCAGCGATAATATCAAAATCTCTGACCTCTTTTGACCACAGTTCTTTGTAACCGTTCATGTGGGCACCGGACATACCACCGCATCCGACCAATCCCATTTTTATTCTGTCTGCCATGAATACCTCCTCAGGCAATTGTACATACATTATTAGATACATATTGTGAGATAATCTAAATGGGAATTGTATAGAATTTTTGTTTGGATGTCAAATGTTTTCATATCATTCTCCAGAAACATCCAATTGTATTGACACAAACGCTATTTTCAATTAAACTATACACACTGGACATTAACACGTGCCAATATATATGGTTACCGCAGTTAACAACCAACAATACGAGAGGAGATAACAATGTTAAGAGTACTCGTACTATCAGGTGAAAACCATCGTTTCAATGCAAGTGCAAGTGTTATCCACAGTTTTCTTGATGAGGATGCTGAGATAACCGCAACTCTAACGGATGACAAAGATATATTAGCTTCAAATGATCTCAATTCTTACGATGCATGTGTGTTTGGTACCGGTTTCACCCGCACCGAACGACAAGAAGATGGCACTTCCAAGCGGGTACCGGATTTAACACCAGCACAAGAAGACGGTTTGTTCAAATTCGTCGAGAATGGTAAAGGGTTGGTGGGTATACACGGTACAGCGTGGTGGATTGGTGGCAGAGCAGTTGATCTCATCGGGGGACATTCAAACTGGCATCCTCCTGGTTCTACCTTCACTGTGCGTATTGAAGATACAGAGCACCCAACAACACAAGGTGTCTCTGACTTTGACGTTGAAGATGAAATATACATCTCCGCTTATGACCCATATATACATATCTTGGCATCAGCAGAATGGTTCGGAAGAGCACATCCTATGGCTTGGGTTAAAACTTACGGTTCAGGACGTGTTTTTTATACTACGTTGGGACATGGACCGGGAACTTTTGAACGATCTGGGATGCAGAAATTCCTTACACAAGGTGTGAGATGGGCAGCGAATTCCTAACAAAAGCATCATGTCAGATATGCACACATTAAAAATAAAATCTATAGAAACCGAGACCGTTCATGTAAACCACCGTGGCAACTGGCTTTTCGTTAACATACTTGCAGAAGATGGAACAACAGGTATCGGTGAAGCATCACACGGTAGGGATGATGCACGCATAAGGAAGCTTATTGAATACCTAAAACCATCACTCATCGGATTAAACGTGTTTGACTTAGAATCATACCGACACCGTTTTTTTCGTAACAATGAAGGACACACCTATCATACTGCTATTAGCGGTATTGAGCACGCATTGTGGGATATTGCTGGCAAGTCTATAGGTGTTCCGACTTATCAATTGCTGGGAGGGAAGTGTCGTAATCGGATTCGGCTATATGCGAATATAAACCGTGCTACGGTAGATCGTAGTCCTCAAGGTTTCGCGATTAATGCTGAAAAGGCGGTATCAGAAGGTTTTAGCGCGATAAAGTGTGCCCCATTTGATGGTGTCTCGGCATCAGATATTACAAAAGGATCCCTCAATGCTGCGATCAACCTCGGTGTTGACAGGATTCGTGCAATCCGCGCAGCAATTGGTCCGGATGTTGACCTACTGGTTGATTGTCATAGTCGGTTTAATGCTGGACTTATCATTCAGACAGCCAAGGTGTTAGATGATCTGAATCTGTTCTGGATTGAAGACCCTATACCGCTGACTGACCTTGATGCAGTTGCACATGTGAGTCAGTCAACATCTATGTCGATTGCAACTGGTGAACGACTTCGGACACTGACAGATTTTGAAAGATTACTAAAGCAGGGACGTGTTGACTACATATTGCCAGATGTCAAACATGTAGGTGGGTTGTTGGGTTTGAAGAAGATCGCAACGGTCGCAGAAACTACGCATGTTAAAGTAACCCCACATAATCCAAGTGGTCCTGTTGCTACGGCTGCAAGTGTCCAATGTATGGGGAGTATACAGAACTTCGGTATCCTTGAATACGCCTGGGGTGAAGTCGAGTGGCGAAGTCAATTGGTTGACCCACCTGAGAAAATCACCGAAGGTTTCATTGAACTTACTACAAGAACCGGTTTGGGAATAGCACGTAGTTCTTTGTAGATGATCTATTGAGGAACAAGACTTATGAGATACATGGCTATTTTTTTAATACTATTCACGATGTTTATCTATGGCTGTTTAGGGAGTCAACAATCTGCAACACAAACGACTGAGCCAGAAACAGCGACTGCTGAAACAAATACGTCTCAGGGAATCGCATCCCTTGAACTATCAACAACGAAAGAAACATATTCAGCACAAGAGGCGATCCCGCTTGAACTCACTGTCCAAAATGGAAAGTTCGATCTGCTTGTACCAATTTCCACCGTAACGTCGCTAAGAGCTTTCAAACAGTTGACTGTTACAGATAGCAACGGTGAAGTGATAAAGGCAAAAAAAACTATGCCGTTAGGAAATACGCTCAAAACACTCTATAAGGATGGAAAAACTGTCAGATGTATTATGGGATTGGAGATGAAAGCTGAGACATCTCAGAAGGCTTCTTTAGACAATTTGCAGACATATTATCAACTCGGTGCTGGCAAGTACACATTAAAGTTGACGTTGGAATTAGAGGTATACAAGGAGTTCATGCAAGATCAGCATCCAGAGATTATAGAATTGGAACGCGAAATAATGAAATATCAGAATAGCACGAATCCACAGTTTACACCTGAAGTAAAAAAGACTGCAATTGAATATACACAAGGACAAATTGATATTATAAAGGAGAAATATAAGGACGAATTACAAGATATCTATCTACCACTCAAATCGCGTAGAGGCAAAGCGACTCTTGAATCTAATGTCATTTCTATAACCATTGAATGATGTGTGTTAGTTGTGCAGAAAGGGTAATGAAGGATAAATGTTGTTGAAAGAAGCACAATCAAGGCTGAATGTGCTACAGCACAAATTCTGTAAAATTGGCATTATGCCTAACTCACGTTAATTTACAGCATTCTGTCCTTTGGATGCCAAAGTTGTCCTTCAACAACACCCAATTCTTCCAAAATTGGTATAAGCAGCGAAATCTCATCTAACTGCTTGACGCTATGTGCATCGCTCCCGATAAGCAACTTCACATCCCGCTCTAAACAGAGTTGATAGAACGCAACGAGATGGCGTTGATTATATCGCACCATCTTCGGACTGATTTCTATACCGATGCCGCGTTGCGATGCCAGATCAAGTTGATATATCAATCGTTTCTGTTCAATGTTGTGCATCATCTCCTGACCAAAGGCAGCTAGTTCCTCTGGGGAAAACTGGAAAACATCTGGAGACAGCAGAAATGGATGGACGACTGCATCCGTAATGGGACATGCAATTGCTGCCTCAAACATATAGATTTCGTGCAGTGCTACTCGGCGCGGATCACGAAAACTTCTGGGGTGAGCAACGCCTCGGAGATGGTAATGATTAGGTGCCATCAAGACGTAATCAAAATAGGATGCCAGTCGAATTGAGATTGAAGTAACTTGATACTCCAACATCTGTGACTCTACACCAAAATGCACCTCAATTGACGGGTCAACCTCTTTTAGGGTCTGTTGTGCGGCTTGTATCTTTTCCACTTTTGACTGATAACTATAATCATGGTCAGTGATACCAATGATTTTCATATCATTCTGTTGCTGAATCTGAATTATTTTTTCTATGCTCAAGTCGTTGTTAGCACATCCAGAAAGTTGTGTATGGATATGATAATCACACCTAATCATTTCAAACTCCTTTACGCTGTTTAATTCCTAATGAAATTATTGCACCGTTTTAGATGTATTGCAACAAAAATCTGTCCTTAATGGCAAACCCATACATTCTGTATTCTACCATAGATAACGGAAATACGTGAGTAACACATTTTTTCCTTGCAAATTCATTTCTATTTAAGATATACTTTATAGACTTTACGTGAGGAAAAACAGACGCATACTGCCAAAAACTATTGTAAGAAACGTTGTCTAAGAGATAGGTGAGAAGAAGATGCATTTTAATTTTGGGAATGTACTGATTTTTTTGATTGTCGGTTGTGTATTCGTCGTTCTCAATCTTACTATCTCACGTCTCCTACATACAAAGTTGTTCTCTGGTGAAAAATATATTCCCTACGAATGTGGGGAAGACCCGATAGGCGATACCAGGATAAAGTTCAACTCACGTTTTTACGTCATCGCTCTGATTTTCCTCATTTTTGATGTAGAGGTCGTATTCCTGCTCCCATGGGCGGTCGTTTTTCGTGACATTGGTGTTTTGGCTTTCGTAGAAATGCTCGTATTCATATCTATTCTATTAGTCGGTCTCGCTTATGTATGGGCAAAAGGTGATCTGGAGTGGATACGTTCTACACAGTTAGAAGTACAGTCCTTCCAAAGGGAGGAAAGTGATGATAATTGATGACAAATTAGACAAGAACCTAATAGTTACATCCGTTGATGCCGTAGCAAACTGGGCACGCTCTTCCGCACTTTGGCCAATGACTTTCGGACTTGCATGCTGTGCCATTGAGTTTATGGCTGCCGCCGCTTCAAACTATGACTTAGATAGGTTCGGAGCAGGTGTGCCTCGTGCAACGCCACGACAGTCTGACCTGATGGTTATCTCCGGGACAGTCACGCTCAAAATGGCAACACGTATTAGACGCCTCTACGAACAGATGCCTGAACCGAAATATGTCATCTCAATGGGCAGCTGCGCAACGAGCGGAGGCCCCTATTGGCAACACGGATACCACGTCCTAAAAGGTGTTGACAGAATCATACCCGTTGACGTTTACGTGCCGGGATGTCCCCCCCGACCAGAAGCTCTAATTGAAGGTCTTCTGAAACTGCAAGAAAAAATAAAAACCCAAACCGTCGCAAAGCGGACACAGGTCCCATTCTTAAAACGACTATTTACAAAGACAGAATGGTACGAACACGAGAAAAATGAAAAAGCCAGCAACGAAGAGGCAGAAACAGAAACATCTGCAACCGATGAAGAAGTGCTGATTGCTGCAGACGCTAACGTTGAGACTACAGAACAAACAGTCCGGAGTGAAACTACGTGACACCAGAAGAAATATACAAAAACCTATCCGATAAGTTTGGGGACTCAATACTCGGTCTTGACACAGAACTGGCTGGAGACGCAAGCATCAATATTTCACCGTCTGCAATTGCTGAAGTATGTCAATATCTTTCAGAAAATGACGCCTTTGCTTTTGATTCTCTCATGTGTCTCAGCGGACTCGATGTGGGCGTGAAGGAAGAGGAATTCTCGGTTGTTTATCACTTATATGCGATGCAACATCGCCATAGTGTTGTGTTGAAAACATCCATACCGAAAACGGACCCACACCTTCCAACCGTCGCACACATCTGGAAAACCGCGGACTGGCACGAACGCGAAACGTACGACCTATATGGCATCGTCTTTGAAGGACATACTGATCTTCGCCGCATCTTACTACCAGATGATTGGGAAGGATACCCGCTACGAAAGGATTACAAGGAACCCGATTTTTACCGTGGGATGCGTGTACCGTATTAGCCAATAACACCATAATATATTCTAAATAATACATATCTCAAATCACACTATGGAAACAACACAACAGACAGAATCAAAGATGATAGAGCTTAAGCCGTTCACAGACGAGATGGTTGTGAATATGGGCCCCCAACATCCAAGCACGCACGGTGTGCTACGTCTTGAGTTACGATTGGATGGAGAAGTTGTACGGGAGGCAATTCCACATATCGGGTACCTACACCGTTGTTTTGAGAAACATTCAGAGAATCTCTCTTATCCCCAAATTATACCGTTTACCGATAGAATGGATTATGTAGCTGCGATGAACCAGAATTGGGGATTCTGTCTTACTGTTGAAAAACTCATGGCAGCAGATGAAAAAAAGAATTTTGCTGTCCCCGAACGCGCGGAATATCTGCGTGTGCTTATCTGTGAATTGAATCGCATCGCCAGTCATCTACTCTCTTTCGGTACGTACGGGATGGACCTTGGAGCATTTACACCGTTTCTCTACGCATTTCGTGATCGTGAAAGACTGCTCCTGCTTTTTGAGAAGGTATGTGGTGCACGTCTGACCTATAACTATATCCGTATCGGTGGTGTCTCAGAGATCATTCCAATGGAACCTGGCTCAATTGATGAACAAAACTTTTTAGACGAAATAGAAGAATTTCTGGATTATTTCGAACCAAAAATTGACGAATATAACAATCTACTGACATCAAACAGCATTTTCTCTGAACGGACTATGGGAGTCGCTGTTATGTCAGCAGAGATGGCACTGAGTTATGGTGCTACCGGTCCAAATTTACGCGGGTCTGGTGTTGACTGGGATTTAAGACGAGACGAACCCTATTCTATCTATGATCGGTTTGATTATGAAGTGCCTGTAGCAAAGGATATTCCTGAGTTGGGTGCTGTTGTTGGAGATTGCTGGAGTCGCTACAAAGTACGCATGGATGAAATGAGACAATCCGTGCGAATCGTCAGGCAGATCTTAGCAGAAGGTCTACCCGATGGACCTGTCATGGCTGATATGAAAGCGGTACGTCCACCTAAAGGGGAAATCTATTTTAGAAGTGAAGCACCCCGGGGAGAACTAGGGTTTTACATCGTCAGTGATGGGACACCGAAACCGGTACGTGTCAAGGGACGTTCGCCGTGTTTCAGCGCATTGAGTGCCTTACAAGAATTGAGCAGAGGTTTAATGGTTGCAGATATTATTGCAATTATCGGTAGTATTGATATCGTCATGGGAGAGGTAGACCGATAACTGATCCAGTTATAGGAGATATACCATATAAGGATATTAAATGTCAGGTTTTTTGTCTGAAGGTTTCTTTCACAATTTCAATATACAAGAAAACATACAAGAAGAAACCGAGGGTTTGGTGTCATATATTAAGAATAATGTCATCATCTCGATTTTTCCGGATTTTCCTGTGGAGTTAGGAACTGTCCTCGCCATGTTAGCCAGTGCAGGTATTTTTGTTGCTGTTGTGCCACTGCTTCCACTGGTGCTTGTACTCGCAGAGCGAAAGGTTGCTGCACGTTTTCAGAACCGGACAGGTCCTATGCGTGTCGGTCCTTGGGGGACTCTCCAAACGTTAGCAGACGGCATAAAACTGATCTTCAAAGAGGATTTTATTCCACAGCAAGGGGATAAACTACTCTTCCGACTTGCACCCTATATCATGTTCGCCTGTTCTTTTGCAGTCTTCGCGGCAATCCCATTCACGCAACATATCTGGGTGAGCAACCTCAATATCGGTATATTTTATATCATGGCGATCTCCTCAGTGATAGTCATGGGTGTGATTATGGCGGGTTGGTCCTCAAATAGTAAATGGTCGCTTTTGGGGTCTTTACGTTCCGCGGCACAGATTGTAAGCTACGAAATTCCACTCGGTTTATCTATATTAACAGTGATCATGTTGGTTGAAAGTTTGGGAATGCATGAGATTGTTGAAAAGCAAGATGGTGGTATCTTCACATGGCTAATCTTTCGTACACCTTTTACGTTTATTGCATTCTTCATCTTTTTTATTTCTGCTATTGCTGAAGTCAACCGAACACCATTTGAT
>VXOP01000292.1 GCA_009839975.1 Candidatus Poribacteria bacterium | reverse complement strand
TTTACACCATTAATAAATGCTCTGTCAAGGTTTTTTTTACATTTTTTTGAAAAAACACCTATATTGAGGGTTTTTTAGCTTTTTTTTGAAAAAACGCCTATATTGTTGGAATTTTAACGAATTTTAGGAACGTGGAAACCCAGCCCCTACGATGCGGTCTGGGAAACCCAGCCCCTACGATGATGTTTAATCTGCGACTTGACTTTGGGGTTGCCATCTGTTTTCAAGTTGGACATCTCTCAGGACGAGATTCCAATCCCATAACAGTACAGTGCCGTCTTGTGAACCACTTGCAAGTATTTTTCCGTTGTGTGAGAATTTCAGAATTTTAATAGGTTCTGTGTGTCCGGGTAATGAAAGGAGTTTTCTACCGGTTTCCAGATCAATCAGATCAACTTCATCTGTAGATTTGGAATGCATAGGTTCCACGCTTGCTACACACAGTATACTTGCGTCTGGTGAAAATGCAAGTGCTTTACCATCTGCCCCTTTAATGTAACCCGTATATGAGTTCATATCAACTCTGGAATCTAACTTACGTTTTATTATTCCAGTTGTTAAATCCCAAATGGATATACCCCTCAACATAGATTCCTTAACAGCAAGTAATTTCGCATCATTAGAAAGGACAAAGTTATTGCCACGTACGGGTATTCTGTCAATCAATTCTTTTGTCTTTAAATCCCATAGAACTGCTGTGTGTGGCGGGAGTTCTTCACCCGTGTTTAGATTCCAGACCTGTATTTTCTCGTGTCTTTGATAGGATCTGTCTGTACTCCAGTTTTCCCTTGCGTTAAATGCTATGATGCCGTTTGCAGGATGACAAACGAGTTGTGTACCATCAGGTGATATTGTTGAGGCATACGTTATTTTCTGAATACTGTCTGTAAATTCGGATACCTTCTCACCTGATTTTAGATCGTATCTATGAACTGTGTTATTGAAGAGTGCGGTCTTAAGGGTGGTGTCATCTTGTGAAAAGACCATATCGCTCATAGTTTCGGTAAAATCTGTTGCCAAGGTCTTGATTTTTTCACCATTTTTGGGGTTCCAAAGCTGAATTGTTCCATCTGCGCTGCCAGTTGCGAGTGTATTCCCATCAGGTGAGAACGCCACTGCAAGTACCTGGTTTATGTGCCCTTCAAGTACGACTAACTCTCGTTTCTTTTTGACATTCCAAACACGCACAGTGCCATCTGTATCGCCACTTGCGATTATGTTACCATCATTTGAAAATGCTAATGCTGTTACCCAACCTGTATGTCCCTTTAAGGTTGCCTGTTTACGATGCTTTTTTGTATTCCATATCCGGACTGTCATGTCTTCGCTACCGCTTGCGAAGGTATTGCCATCTGGCGCGAAAGTTAACGATCGAATTTTGACTGGTTTATTAGATCGATTCCAGATAGGACTATGTCCTCTCATTTTAGCTTCTCTACTACCAGAACGGGTATTCCACAAAGATATCTGACCATCTGGTCCCCCACGTCCACGACCTACACCAATGCCTCTGGCAAAAACACTCCCATCATGTGACAGTGCTAACACATTTCCATACTGATCATCATCAGTTTCAAGTTCTACTATTTTTTCCCTTGAAGTCATATCCCAATAGGTTATTTTACCTTTATGGTTAACACAAACAAGTGTTGTATCCTTAACTGCAAATGCTAAGGCGAAGACAGAGTATATTTTGACATCCATGTTATAGATATAGGCTAATGGTATTGTAAAAGGGGGTAGTTCAGTATGCGTTTCCAGATTCCAGAGTTGGATTGTCTGTTTTAAATATCCACCAATCGCGATCATGCGACTATCTGAGGAGAATGCAATAGCATTGACCTGTCCAATTTTCTTATTCGGTAAAGTGATTTCATTACCGGTTGCAGCATCATATAGATAGAGACCGACATCGCTGCCGACAGCAAGGAACTTCCCATCTGGAGAGTACCGCATTATGTTGATGCCACCTTTGCCGAGACGCGTAATCGCACCTTCAGGTAGTTCTGTAGGCGTTTCGTGCTGATGAAAAACACGAGGGTATGGTGGAGATGCTCCTATCTCAAATGCAAGTGGATATATTGTTTCAGGATGATTCAGGTCTTGATTGTTTGCGAATAATTTTTGCACAGGAGATGTATCTTCAACAGGATTGTGCTTTAGGTAGAGAACTGTGAGTTCTTGCAGGTTTTCTATCGGTTTAACATCCTGGATTTGGTTACGCTCAAGTCCAAGTACGCTGAGTTTTGTTAAATTGGTGAGTGGTGATATATCTTTTATGTTGTTACCTTCCAGTCGCAATTCTTTCAGTTCGGTCATTCCCGCAAGTGGAGAGATGTCGGTGATGTTGTTCTTATAGAGTTCCAATTTCTCAAGTTTGGTCATACCGCTTAGGGGTGTAATGTCTTCAATTTGGTTTCGGTATAGTATCAAAGTCCGGAGTTCAGCCATGCCTGCAAGGGAAGAAATATCAGTAATGTTGGCATTATCAAGTTCCAAAGATGTGAGTTGTGTTAATGGAGCGAGAGAATTTATCTCAGGTGGTGGTACTTTAAACTTTAGTGTTTTTAACTGTGTCATTTCACTCAGAGGCGAAATGTCTGGGATTGGATCCCAGAATACCAGACCTTCAATTTCTTTTAAGTGTGCGAGTGCAGAGATGTCCTCTAATGGATTAGTATGGAAACTGAAATATTTTAGTTGGACTAACCCGTTAAGTGGTGTAAGATCGCTGATTAAATTATCATGAATACCTAAAGATTTAAGTTGTGTAAGACCTGCAAGTGGTGTTAGATCGCTGATAAGATTGTCACCAATTCTTAAGTTTTGAAGTTGCGTTAGATTTGCAAGTGGCGTTAGATCGCTGATTCTATTGTTCTTGAGGTATAGCCTCTTGAGCTTTTTCAAATTTCCGATTGGTGAAATATCACTAAAAGGATTATCGTGGATGTCTAACATTGCGAGTTCAGTTAAGTTTTTAAGGGGTGTAATATCTTGGATCCAATTTTGACCTAAGTGTAGTTCCGTTAGTTTTGTCAGCCCTGCCAGAGGAGTCAGATCCTCAACATAACCTTCCAATACTCTAAGAGCTGTTAGCTGCGTCAATCCTGTTAGTGGGGAGATATCTGAGATACTACTTTCGTTTATAATCAATTTTTGCAGTTTCCTGAGTTTCGCGAGTGGTGTTATATCACTTATATGATAAGGGAATTTTAGAAATAGGTATGTCAGATTGGTTGCTTTGTCAAGACCTTTCAGATCGTATACATACGGATCTGAAAATTCGACTTCTAATTCGGTTAGTTCTTTGATTTTAGTATGGGTAATAGGTTCAGATTCTTTTAAGTTCAATGCTCTCCTGATATATCCAGCTAACTGCTCATCGGGTATGTTTACAAAATCTGATGGGTTCTCTGTTCGCGAACAACTGAAAACGGTAATGAAAATTAGAAATACCAATATGATGTGTTTCATAGTTTTCCTCCATTACGCGTTTGTTGCCACTTGTTTTCAAGCATTATGTCTGTTACTACTTTATCCCAATCCCATAATAGCACAGTACCATCCTGTGAACCACTTGCGAGTATTTTTCCATCGTGAGAAAACACGAGTGTTTCAATCGGTTCTGTGTGTCCGGGTAGTGCATGTAGTTTGTTACCAGTTTCAATATCTATTAGGTCAATTGCATCTGAGCAGAACGAATGGATGCGGGATACGCTTGAAACGAGCAGAATGGACCCATCAGGAGAGAATGTTAGGACCTTACCTTTGGCACCCTGCAGAGAATAACCATAAGATCCCTTAATTGCATGCGTGTCTATTTTCTTTATCAATTCAGCAGTGTTAAGATCCCATAATGAGATATCAAAAAATTCAATGCATGCCATAAGGTTTCCATCTTGCGAAATTGCGAATGCGTAAGCTCTATCCTCATAAGTTTGAACCTTTTCGCGAGTATTGTAGTCCCAAATTTCTGTACCATTTGACCTATCTGAGTAAACAAGCTTTTTACCATCAGGTGTGAATGCTATTGGGTAAAAGCTAGTGTAATCTTCGGGGGTAATATAGAACTTATTTTTATCAGACTGTACGTCCCAGAACCAGATATGATCTCCTCCACCACCAGTGTAAACCCTCGTCCCACTATGATTGATCATTTTCTCATTTTCATAGGAGAAACCGGAAACAAGCATTTCATTGTTAGATGAGAATGCCATTTTCCCATAAGCGTGCATTAAAGGAGGAAGTTCTTTACCATTCTTCAGATCCCAGACTTCGATTCTGTCGTGTCCTTGATATGATTCGTCAGTTCTCCAACTGTGTCTTGCGTTGAAAGAGATGATGCCGTTTATAGGTTGAGATGCAAGGTGTGTACCATCAGGTGATAATGTAATTTCCTGTGTTAACTTTTGAATTCCTTGGGTAAACTCGTCAATGATGTCCCCCTTTTTTATATCGTATTTCCGCACTGTGTTGTTAAACATTGCAGCTGAAAGTGTCTTGCTATCTGATGAAAATGCCATACTCCTGACCCATTCTGTATAACCGTTTGTGAATGTAGAGATTCTTTCACCACTGTTTGGATTCCAGAAATGAATTGCTCCATCTGCACTGGCACTTGCGAGTGTATTCCCATCCGGTGTAAACGCTAAAGCAACCACGGTATTAGAATGTCCTTCAAGGACTACTAACTCACGTTTCTTCTGAACATTCCACACACGAACTTTGCCATCCGTATCACCACTTGCGATAGTATTACCATCCTTTGAAAATGATACTGCAGTTACCCATCCTGTATGTCCCTTTAAGGTTGCCCGTTTACTGCCGCGTTTCGTATTCCATATTCGCACTGTCATGTCTTCACTACCACTTGCGAAGGTTTTCCCATCTGGAGAGAATGCTAATGCGCGAATACCTACTCTCTTCTTGGACCAAGGTGATAAGGGACTGTGTCCTCCCGTTTTAGTTTCTCTATTACCGGCGGATGTGTTCCATAGACTTATCTGCCCCTTAGGTCCGCCGTGATGTAAACCAACACCTGAACCCCGTGCAAAAATTCGACCATCAGTTGATAATGCTAAGATATTACCGTCCCAATCAGCATCGGTATGATGTTCAACAATCTTCTCACGGGTATTCATATCCCAATAGGTAACCTCACCAAAATGACTTACACAGACGAGGATGGTGTCCTTAACACCGAATGCTAAGGCAATAGCAGATTGAATCGGTATATCCTGATTAATTCTATGTGAAACCGGGATTGAAAATGGAGGAAGTTCCGTTCGTGTTTTGAGATTCCATAACTGAATGGTGGGTCTAAGATATCCACCAATCGCGAGGATGTTACTATCGGAAGAGAAGGCTATTGCATTGACCTGTCCGATAGTCTTATTTGGCAGAGCTACTTCATCACCCGTTTCTACACTATAGAGATATATCCCTACATCGCTACCAACTGCAAGGAACTTTCCATCTGGAGAAAACTTTATAACGTTGATTCCACCTTTCCCGAGTCGCGCAATTGCACCTTCAGGTAGTTCAGAGCGAGTTTCATGTTGATGAAAAACACGGGGATGCGGGCTAGGTCTATGTTTTGGATACAGTGTTTCTGGATTATTCAGGTTTTCAGTATTAGCGAATAACTTTTGGATGGGTGATGTATCTTCTACTGGATTGTGTTTCAAATAGAGAATTGTTAGATGCTGTAAATTCTCTATCGGTTTGACATCGCGTACCTGATTTCTTTCAAGACCAAGAACATTTAATTTTGTTAGATTGGCAAGGGGAGATATGTCAACGATCCTATTTCCATCAAGTCGTAATTCTGTAAGCTCAATCATGCCTGCAAGTGGAGAAATGTCGGTAATGTTGTTCTTATAGAGTTCCAATTTCTCAAGTTTTGTCATGCCGCTTAGTGGCGTAATGTCTTCGATTTTATTTCGATACAGTTTTAATTCTCTAAGTTCTGTTAATCCTGTAAGAGGCGAAATGTCGCTGATAGTAGAATCATAAAACTCTAATGAAGTAAGCGATGTCATAGTAGCAAGTGAGTCAATCTCAGGAGGAGGAACAGAGAAACTTAGGGATTTTAGTTTTGTTAAGGCTGAGAGTGGGGAGATATCAGGGATATGTTCATGGAATTCCAATGACTCAAGCTTTTGTAAGTTTGCAAGTGCTGAAATATCGCTTAGGGGATTGTCATAGATATAAAGCCTTGTTAGATTTGTCAATTTATTGAGTGGAGCAATGTTACTGATTCGATTATTGTCAAGTGACAACGTTGTTAATTGTGTCAGCTCTTCAAGAGGAGAGATATCAGAAATTTTGTTATAGCTTAACCTCAGTTGTGTCAGTTTTTCTAAATTTGCTAACGGCTTTAAATCTGAAAGTTCCGTTCTGTATATTGATAGGTCATTCAGCTCTGACAAAGATGTTAACGGAGAGAAATCTGATATAGGATTTGCTACCAACACCAATCTATTCAATTGCGTCAAATTTTTTAGCGGTGAAATGTCTCTCACAAAACCTTCATAGAGACTTAACTCTCTGAGTTGTGTTAATTTGGAAAGTGGTGAAATATCACTGATGCTACTTCTATTAATTGTAAGTGATTTAAGAGCATTAAGTTTTTCCAGAGGTTTAATATCGCTGATATTATGGGCATGACTTATTGTTAGTTTTTCTAATCCGGTTGCATATTCAATGCCTGTTAGATCATATTTTTTGGGATCAGTAAAGCCAAGTTCTAATTCAGTTAGTTCCTTAAGTTTTTTTACCGGAATGGGATCGTCATCTTCAATCTTCAGATTCCATCTGATAAGTCCTGCTATTTGTTCATCTGGAAATTCTACGTATTCTGAAGAGCGTTCTTGGGTTGAACAGCTGCATAAGATGAATAGAATAATGATGGGTGCCATTAGTTGTTTCATTCTGGTTCCTTAATCATCTACTATATAATCTATCTATCAAGTGGTTTTGCCTTTGCTGCGATTTTATCCCAATCCCATAGGAGTATAGTTCCATCCTCACCAGCACTTGCAAGTGTTTTTCCATCGTGAGAAAATGCTAATGTTTTAATCGTTGCTGTATGTCCAAATGGTAGGGATAATAGTTCATCTCCGGTATTAAAAAAATCCCATATCCTAATCTTACTGTTTCTGCGACCTGCTGTGAGATAGAGTCTCGTATCCGGAGAGAACAGTTGTGTTTCAGCAGTGCCTATGATATGCTCCAAATTTGTATGGATTCTATCAGTCACATTAGGGGTAAACGTTGCAGGTTTTGTTTCAACATTCTGAATTGATTCATAAGGTAGTTCAATTCCTGTATTGACATCCCATCCTTTGCGGATAGCATTATCTGAAAAACTTACAAGTATGGTATTGTCTGTAGAAAACTGAACTCTTTCAGCACTATAGGTGTAGATGTAGCTGTAACTGTAACCGGCATTGATTGCGCTTAACTCCTTACCAGTGTTTATATCCCAAAATCGGATTGTTCCATCATTGCTGCCGCTTGCGAGGGTTCTTCCATCAGGCGAGAATACGACAGATTCAATTCCACTCGTATGTCCTTCAAGCGAAGCCCGTTCGGTATTTGTGATCATATCCCATAATCTGATAGTAGTGCCCATGGTTATGGCAACAGTGTTTCCATCTTTTGAAAAGTCCATTGAAGATATCCAGTATCTAATATCTTCATAGATGACATGATCGGTTCCTTTGATAAGGTCCGATATTCTTATGGAATTGTCTGTTCCGGCAGTAATAAGCGTTTTACCATCAGGAGACAGTGCTAATGCTCTTATAGGCTGGTGCTTCGTTTGATGATACTTTTCTTCTATGAACAAATTAGTGATGGATTCACGTAAGGAGTGTTGATGATGCCCCTTCAGTAGTTTCACTTTGTTGAGTGAAGATGTACGATCTTTTATCTTGAGGTCCCATATCCCAATCTTACCATCTGAACGACCAATTGCAATAGTGTTCTGGTTATCACTAAGCGATAGTATGCCAGGTGATACTGTATTAGGTGATACTGTAACTGTACCCTCAATACACTGACGTTGTTCAATTAGATTCGCAGCTGCGACATCCCAAAGTGTAAAGAAAGCAAAAACACCAAAATACCTATCTGTTCTGAGACCTATCAGGGTACTGTTATCCTCTGAAAATGTTAACCATGCCCCGGGATGAATGGAAACGTTGGATATTGATATCACTCCGGTTTTATCAGATGACCGTTTGAAAACGGAGATTCTTTTGCCTGTTTCCACATCCCACATTTCTATCGGTGTGTTATATCCACTGGTAGCAAGTCTTTTACCGTCATTAGAAAATGTTACTGCTGTTATCTCTTTTGCTCTACGGACCTGCATCGATATTTCGCTTCCCGTATCCACATCGTATATTGAAGCACCGATACTACTCCCAACGGCAAGTTTAGAACCGTCTGGCGAGAAACGCATGACTTTGATAACACCTTTTCCGATACGCCGAATGACTTCAGGTGGCAAACCGAGACGGGTTAGGTCTTGTGAAATCAGGTCTGATGTTGGTATATCAACGATCAGATCAGGATAGTTTGCAAAGAGTGTGAGTAAAGGATTTCGATCTTCAATAGAATTCTCTTTGAGGTGCAACACTTCTAATCTCTTTAGTTTTTCTAATGGACTGATGTCGTGTATACGATTATGTGCTAACCTTAAATCTATGAGTTCAGACGACCCGTACAGGGGAGATATGTCGTCTATTTGATTGTGTTCAAGTTGTAATCCTTTAAGATCTCTTAGATGTGTAAGTGATGAAATATCTTTGATCTGATTATGTTTAAGGGACAGGAACGGTAGTCGCCTTAAACTTGAAAGTTCAGAAATGTCGCTTATCTGGTTTTCATCAAGGAATAGGATTAGCAGTTTCGCTAATTGAGACAGTGGTCTAATGTCTGCAATTCTGTTCTGAGAGAGATACAATATGATCAGGTTTGTCAGTTGGGTTAAAGGGGTAATATCACTGATGAGATTGTCCCTTAGGTCTAAGCTTATGAGTTGCGTTAATCCTGTGAGTGGAGATATGTCATTTATTTGGTTTTCAGGTAATGTCAGATACAATAGGTTTACAGCATTCTCTAAACCGGTAAGGTCTTTAATTCCCGCTTTAGGTGCATCTAACCTTTTCAATTCTTGAAGTTTCTTTATGGATATGGGTGCATCCGGGGGTATATGAAGTTCTTCACGAATTGCATCTGCTAAGTTTGAATCAGGAAAGTTAACATGATCGGAAGATGAACATGCTACAAACGTGCATAAGATTGTTATGAGGATACATAGGTGTTTCATTTGCGTTATCTTTTAGTACGGCACACGGAGTGTGCCTACTACTTTTAATTTCACTTTCCTGCAGGAACGATTTCCAGATCATCATAAGGATTACCATTCTTGTCCGTAATTCGCAGATAGAAACCCCATCCGCCCGTTTCTTCACATACCTTTACGAGTATGATGTTTCTTCCCTTTTTTAGGTTGGCAGGAAAATCAAAAAAATCAATCTGAGCAGTAAAAGCTTTGGTATGTTTAAATATCGATTTACCGTTTAACCAGACTTTACCTTGGTCGTCTGAATCAAAACGAAAGTCAACGTGTCGGTCTTCAGGAGAGATGACAACTGCATAGGCATAACCGGTTGCCCAGTCTTCATCGTCGCCGAGACCGATGTATCCGTTTAGGACTTCATCCTCGTATTTTCTCCAACTAATCTTGCCATGTTTTCCATCATATTCTGTTTTTGTGTCAATCTTGAGCAAATTTTCATCAATAAACTTCGTATCAAAACCGTTCCCTTGTCTGTTTTCGAATGGTGCCAGAACCATCCATGCATCTTCTGAGACAAATCCTGTTTTCTTGATTCGTTCATTTGCCTGATCTTCAAGGTCATTTTCCATGTAAAATTGTGCTAATGCGAACACAGAATTGAAATAATTAGGTGAATCGGTCGGCATAACATCTATGAGACGTTCCAGCACCTCTACATAACCGGCTTTGTCTTTAACATATCTTCCTGCTCTGGTGATACGGCGGAACCATCTTCGTTCCATAAATGGGAACGGTGCTGCGTTTAGGCTTGTTTCAATGAGTTGATATGCTTCACTATACAGTTCATTGACAAGTAGTGCGTATCCGAGCGTCATAACATAACTTGAAGTTGCGGAACTTTCAGTGGAGTCTATTACAAAATCCAGAGCATCTTCAGGGAAAAGGTTCTTGTTTAGGAGTTTCTCAGTAAGATGACTATTTTCATCAAATGGATCTGCACTATCAACATTACTTTTCTGTATCCGTAGCCATTGCTTATATGCAATTTGCGCCTTTTCTTCTTCTCCAGCCTCCATGTATGCATCGCCTAACAACTCGTGTAGTATTGCGCTGCCTTCCATTTTCGGTTTCAGTTCTTCAAGCAGTTTAATGAACGCATCGTTTGCATTTCTGAGATTAAATAGTTTCTGGAGTTCGGTAATTACAACGTCTTGCTCATATCCTGAGAGTTTCAGGTCCAAAGCACTTAGATATATCTTTTCAGCGTCAGTATGTCGGTTTTTTCTCATGTGTATTTCAGCCAAAGATAGATACGCACTTAAGTTGTTTGTCCCTTCCTTGATTCTCTCTTTAAAGATATTGGCTGCTATATCCAGTTGTGCATCATTCAGTGTTGAAACTTGACGTATGTAATCAGCAGTTTTTGCATTACCGATCAACCGACCGTGGTTTTTATTCGGTGAAAGATCAGGGACAATTTCATCTGTTACCTTATCAAAATTCCAGTAAGCAACTAATCCTTTTTCTGTACCGGTCAATTGTTTGTTGATACTATCTTGGATCTGTTTATCATTCAATGCAATATTCCAAACACGGACCTCATCAATTTGCCCGATAAACAGGGAAAGCGTTGGTCTTTCTTCTTCGTGTGAGTTCCCTATCCTAAGAGGTAGGACACTCTCATACATACCATTTGCCCCTTGAAAAAATGAAACATTCGCTAATGTGCCGTCTATATATATCTTCATTATATCGTTTTCAGAATCAATGACCCCTGTGATATGATGCCACTGATTCGGTGTAATTGAGCCAGGGTGTGAAAAGACATAATATTCACTCATTCCCTTTGGGGATGAAGCTAACTGGACTGCTCCATCTTCTCGTAGGAAAAGTAAGAAACTGCGGTTGATAATGTCGGGTGTTCGCGGATCACCTTTATATAGGATTGATGAATATCTGTCGGGATAGGTGCTTGTTTTTATCCATGCGGATACTGTCAATTGTGTGTTTAGTGTGTTCAATACATCACTGTCCCTGATTTCTACGTAACCTGTCTCACCGTCCAGTTCAAGCGAAGATCCTACGATGGATGCATCTATCCCTTGTAGTGCTGTGTTCTCTCTGTTTTGTGCGAATGTGGTATTAGCATTGTATAAGTTAAACATCAGTGCGGATACCGTACAGAATACGAATAGTGCGTTACAAAGTATGCTCATTTTATGCCTCCAATTGGAACAATTTTGTTGTTTTTACTGAGGTTTGTTGATTTTTAAATCATCGTAAGGGTTTCCATCCGAGTCAGTTATTCTCAGATAGAATCCCCATGGTAGCGATTCGTTGCTTACTTTGACGAGTATGGTGTTTTTTCCAGTCGTAATTGTCACAGGAATAGTGCGTCGGTCAATTTGTGCGCCGCGTGTTCTTCTGTGTGCATACACTTTTTTCCCATTCAACCAGACTTTGCCCTGATCATCGCTATCAAAACGGATTTGTGCTTGTCGTTCATCGGGTGATGTAAAGGTTATCCACGCATAGGATGTAAGCATTTTCTCATCATCACCGAAAGTATAGAATCCATCATAGACTTTGTCAGTCCCCTGTTGCCATGTCACTTCTCCAGAGACACCTTCATATTTGGCATTTAGGTCTATCTGTGTTGTCTCTTCTGGTATGTACACAGTGTTATATCCTATACCCCCTGTGTTGTCAAATGGACCGATTGTTAACCAATCAGCTTCAGGTAGGAAGCCGGTTTTCAGGATATAAGGTTTTGCTTTATCATGCAGGCCGAGTTCGCGACAGAACTCTGCAAATCGCAGGTTTGTATTCACATTTGTGCCAAGTTCAGTAGGAATATGATCAACCAGTTTACCTATCATCTCGGCATATTTTTCTTTGTCCTTGACGTGTTTGCCGGCATCGGAGATACGTGTTAATATATGTCCTATATTTTCAGATTTTAACCTGTGAGAATGTCCAACGGCACCAACCATTCCATTGGATTGTGAGGGATTCAGGCTTGCAGAAAACTGTGCTAATGCTTCATCATACTGTTCGTTTAGCAGATATGCTGCGCCTAAGGCTGGAACGGTTATATGATCCGGACGATATTGAACGACGTGCTTTAGCAGTTCTAATGTGATCTCTGGAAGTCTGTTTTCCTTGATAAGTCTTTCAGCAAGTTGATGAATGTCTGTTATTTTACTTCGCGGTTCAGGATCATCTTTGAGCAACTCTAACCATTTCTTATAGGCTGTTGCGGCTTTCTCTGTATCACCGGATGATAGATAGTTATCACCAGAGAGTTTATGTAGGAATGGACTATTTGTAGGTTGAGCACTTAACTCATTGAGTAATGCAAGTCGCTTATCAACATTTGTTTCACCAGGGTATAGGTCTATTAAAGACTTAATGATTTCGTCATGCTCAGTTGGTTCAAGAGACGTTTTCAGTGCTTGCCGATAGACAAGTTCAGCCTTCGTCTGGTTTTTCATTTTTTTATAAGTCTTTGCAAGTGCGTCAAAGAGTTGATATGATGTAGGTTCAAGTGAAAGTGCTTTCTCATAAGCCTTTGCTGCTTTTTCGAGGTCTTCTTTAGTGTAAGCCTGTATTGCGTTGGAAGATAATAGATCGCCAACTTTTTTGTGCCATTCAACTTTGTCCGGTTGTATCTCAGTTAACTTTTCATAGTGTACGGCTGCTTCTTTTAACATATCGTTCTGTTCATAGGTTTGTGCAAGTGTTAGTCTTGCATTCGCATCGTTAGGGTTATCTTCAACGGTTTTAATGAGTTTAGGTAACTGCTTTTCAAAGAGTTTTCCATCTTTGTATGCTTGTTTAATCGCCTTCTCTGCTTCCTGTTTTTTTCTACTATCCCTTGCGATACTTTTCAATTGTGTATATGCCTCAACTGCTTCTTCATACTGTTTCATAGCGAGAGCACTCTTTCCGAGGAGGTCGTAGATAGTTTCTTGTTCCCATCTACTTCCACCACTGTATCGGTTCGTATTAACTGTGAGTGCGTCCTTAAGATGTTTTATTGCGGGTTCATATAATTCTGCTTCATAGCAGATAGAGCCGATAGAACAGAGGAACCACATATCTTGTGCTTTGTTGCTTGATGCGAGTGTCGTGTTCCCGTGATTTATGAGTTCATCTACGAGTAATGAATTTCCTATCTTTTTGAATGCTGCGGCGGCATAGAAGTATGCGCGGACATTGTTTGGTGATGCTTTTGTCAGAGCTTGATAAGTTTGCGCAGCTTTTTCATGGTTTTCTGCTTCTCGGTATAGTTCTGCGATCATTTCAAGGTTCTGCGGATCGTTTTTATTTTTTGCCAGTCTTCCCTCAAAAATAGTTCTCAACTGATCCAACTTTCCGCTATTTTTATATGCTCTAATTATTGTCTGTCTTGCTTCATCTTCACCGAATGTTATTTCAAAACCGTTCGGACCGCTGGATATTGAGGTGCCACTTGACTCGGATTGCTCCATTGACTCATAGAGTTTTAAGGCTGAATCATCTTCACCGAGGCGCACATACTCCAGCATAAGTTCTCGGTAGACACTGTCGAAGTCGTAACTTCTTGCTGACATTTCAAGTGCTTCCTTGTAAGTCTTAATAGCTTTTTCGGATTCGCCTTTTCTCCGATATTGTCTTGCGAGTTCTACTTTCATTGAGAATGTGAGTGTCCCTTTTTTCTCTGCTTCTTTAAGGTGTTCTTCTAATTTTCCTTGTTGTCTGAGGATTGATAGCATCTGTCGTTCAATGTCTCGTTGTTGCCAATCATCGGTTGTTAATTGGAGAGCCTTCTCATAAGACTTAATCGCTTCATCAAGTTTACCAGCATTCCGGTAGTTTTGGGCAAGGCTTCTTTGCATGTCGAATGTCATCGTTCCTTTCTTTTCAGCTTCTTTCAGATATTCATCAATTTTTCCTCTACGTCTGTATATCTCCATCATTTGGCGTTCAATCTGCGTGTGTTGATGTGAGTGTTGCAGATATTTCTTTGCTTCGTTGTATGCTTTTTCAGCATCATCAAGTTTGTCAGTTTGCATATAGAGACTTCCTAAACTCTGATATACTTGTCCATCGCCGGGGGATAGTTCAATTGCCTTTTTATAAGTCGTGATAGCTTCTTCTACTTGATTACTTGAACTGTATAGTCTTGCCAGTCGTGAATAATTTGTACCTGCTTCAGCATCTTCTTCAATATACTCTTTCGCAAGTTGTATTGCTTCATTAAACTTACCTGCCCTGCTATATGCATTTATAATACCATCCTTGTACTTCGTATTTTCAGGGTCCACTTCAAGCAGCTTTTTCCATGTATTTATAGACTTATCATGCTGGTTTTGTCTTGAATAGAGCGTAGCGAGTTGGGAGCGGGATTCAAGGTCTTCAGGCATGATTTTTGCCAATTGTTCGTAAGCTGCAATTGCTTCTGGTATACGATTTCTACGCATATGCTGTTGTGCCATTGATCGTTGTGCATATACACTCGTGGTCTGATTATCCTGATGAGTGTTTTCTGTTCCTAATCCGCCGCTGCGTCTTACTTTGAGGGTCGCCAGTTGCTCTTGTGCCCGTTCTTTATAGTATGATTGCGCGGACAGGTCATTTATGATTTCAGTCAGTAGGACCTCTGCCTCGTCCCAGAGTTCGTGTTGCATGTATTCGCGTGCGACACGATCTTTCTCATAGTATGATGGATAACCTTGCCGCATCAGTCGTATTGTCCCCATTTTCTTGATATGTTCCTTTGCTATGTCTTTTTCACCCTTCTTAGCATACGCTGTACCGAGTTGGTTATAGACAGAAGATATTTGGTAATCTCGCACAGGATCCGCATCTTTTAAGGATGCTTTGAGTACCCGTATTTCACGATCAACGTCTGCCTGTTCCTGATAGGTATTTGCTATTGTTATTAACCAAGTGAGTCGATCCCTTGTCGGAACAACTTCAAGCAGTCTGTCCACGATTGTGTCCGACACTTCAAAGTCTTTTGTCACGACCTTTGTAATTGCAGTTAAATATAACAGAACAGGTTCTACTTCCCCCGCAGCGATCATTTCGTCGTATTTTGCTGATAATGCCTCCAGATCTTCTGCTAATTCAGTGAATTTTGCTGATTGGCGTATGACGCCGATTTTATTGGTGGTTTCTTCTATCTCAAGTTTTTGACGTAAAAGTTGAATCGCCTTATCGCGGTTTCCCGAAGCTACATAAGCATTGGCTAACTCAGTGTAAACTGGATATGCATAGCTGCTTGATTTCATCATTTCTTCAAAGATTTCGACAGCATACTTATGCTTTTTATCATTCGTTAATCGATGTGCCACATCTCGTGCAAAATCATAGCCACTTGTACGTTGACTCTCGTCGGGAATTGTTTCTTTTGCGATTTCAACTAACTTCGCGATTTCTCCTGCCTCTGTAAATGCCCGCACGACATCATAATATCTTGAATACAGTACTTGCGTGGCAGTATTATCCTTTGATAGAATTGTGTAGTGTGTTACAGCCTTCTTGTATTGGCGATGTCGTTGTAGAAATTGGATGTACCGGGTGCGTGTATTGTGATCCTTTGGTCGCAATTTCAGTGCTGCTTCATAAGCGGTTGATGCTTGTGGGGTCTGATTTCTACTTTCATAGTATGTGGCTAATTTTATTTGTGCTTGGAATGAATTTGGGTTATTCTTTGCGGCTTCAATGAGTTTTGTAGCACGGTTCGTATAAGTATTCGTGGTAGAACGGCGTGCTATGTTTGCTGCCTGCTGAAAGTTGTGTGAATACATCATCTGTCCGTATCGGTCTGTCTGATTTGCGTATTGTAAAGCTCGGGATGCTATTTTTGCTGCGTCCTGCCCGCGTCCTAAGTTGCTGAGATGTTGACTTAGTTGCACAAGGAAGTTGGGGTCACGTTCACGTAACGCTAATGTCGTTGTTTTCTTTGCTACAGCGATTGCATATTGCGTAAGTCCTGCCTGTTGAAGTTGTCTTGAAAACTGATAGAGTTCCCGGACACTATTCGGTGAGTTAAGGACTTTTGTCATCAGTTCTCTTACAGCAAAAGTATCACCGATATTAACAGCGATCTGTAGCGTTAGATCGAAATACTGTCGGCGGTTTCTTGGGTCTGCTTGTGTTAGGCCCTGAAGGAGTTTTAGTGCTTCTTTATGCTTACCTGTCTGAATTGTGACCAGTGTTGTACTGAGTTTTAGTGTTATGTCATCAGAAAACTGCTGCTCTAATCCGGTTAGGATCTCCAGTGCAGCATCTCGTTTATTTTCCCACCAATAGCAGTAGCATAATGCTAATGCTGGATAGATACGGTCTCTTCCTTCAGTTTTTTCTATTTCAGTTTTCAAGTGGTTATATAGCACTTCATGTTGGTCGTTTATCCATATGCGATTGAATATCTGCTGTAGAGACCGCAAACGGTTCTGGTCAAAATATATCGTTGTAGCTGGGAACCCTGATTGGAACGGGGAATATCCGCCGGATGAATATGTTGATCTTTGGAGAGTCAATGCGCGTCGGGGATTGGTAGATTTGGGTTTTGTCTGTTCAAAATACTTCCAATAGTATACGACTGCTTTTTCGACTTCGTTCTTCTTCAGATGTATAGATGCAAGCGACTGATATGCATAGGAGAATTGTTGTAGCATTTGGGGTGTTGCTATTTCAATATACTCGGCTATTAATTTTTCTGCTTCAGTTGTTCTTTCCATCGTAATATAAGCATTGGCTAACATTCGAATGATCTTTGGGTCATCAACTGCTTCCTTGGCAAGTTCATCCAATAGTTTTTCAGCATTATCTTTCGGACCTTGATAATCTTGATAGGAAGACACTCGTATGAAATCTGCTAAGAACCACTGTCTTGCTTGAGGGGTTAACCACTGCATGCTATCAAGTCGTTGCATGATCTCGTCAAAATTGAGATGATTCTCGAACACATCGCGCTGCAGCTGAATACTTTGATACAATGGATCGTTAGGTGCAGCAGCGAGCAGTTTTTCAATAGCCTGTTCGGATTTGCCGTTGTCTCTGATCAGACCGTAGAGTTGTGCTAATAGTTCAAGGTTTTGTATGTCCTTAGGGTTTACTTGACTTTTGTTTTCAAATTCTTGAATTAACGCATCCAATTTACCCTCTCCGTCCATGATTACCTTCAGTTGTACAAGTGCACCTGACTGTGCCTCTTCAAAACTACTTGGACTCCAGGTTTGTTGGGTCGTATAGCCGTAAGGTTGTCTTTGTATCCGATATTGTAGATTTGATGCAAGGTTGAGTTTGTATAGGTTGATACCGGGAGGACCATAATAATTTTGAGGGGCAATCGGTGTTGCAGTTTTTGCTGAAATATTGGAGATAGACTCATCTATGGGTTTGTTCATTGTCAACACACGTTTAAAGTGTGGTATTGCTCTTGTCGGTTCGTTCATGGATACGAGTGTAGAGCCAAGTTGATAGAGTGCGAGATGTGCGTCTTTGCCAGAGATTTTTTCGCCTGCGCTGTCTAATGCGGAGAGTGCTTCCTCCTGTAAACCGTGCCGTATCAACAGATTCGCGAGTTTTACTTCTGCCTCAAGTGTCTGATTTTTGGCATGCAGTACTTTTGACCATGTTTGTATTGCTTCCTGTTCGCGTCCCATGTCAAAAAGGAGTTCACCGAGTTTCTGTCTATGGATTGGGTCCGGTTTGACTTTGACAAGTCTTTCTTGGTAATCAAGTGCTTCTTGTATGTCTCCGAGGTCGATGCTAATGTCAACCAATTGGGTTAATAGGTCTGCATTATCCCGTTGACGATCTAAAGCGCGTGCGATCTGGAAACGTGCACTGGGTAAATCCCCCTCAGTACGATGTACTTGTGCAAGTGCTAAGACAGGACTGATGTCGGCGGTATTGGTCTTTGCCATCTGTTTCAATTTTTCTTCAAGTTCTTCGTGTCTGCCTAAATCGTAGTAAGCATTTGTCAACGGTTTAATAAAGTTCAGTTTGTCATTTATGTTATCGCTGAGTTCCCAACATCTCCAGTATTGTGCGACCGCTTCACGATATTTTCCAGCAAGACTGTAAATGGCGGCGAGTTCTATTCGGTTTTCAATGATTTCAGGACGAAGTCTGATTGCCTGCTTGTAGCTATCAATCGCTTGTTCGTATTTGCCGGATTGTTTTGCGATTTGTGCGAGGAGTTGATGTCCTTCAGGGTTCCGTGGACTATGTGCAATTACCTGTCTCGCAGCCTCAGTAGATTCTTCAAAGTCAAATCCTTTCAGATATGCGTTTGCGATGTTTGCGTAGTATTCTCTTGCGTTTTTTGTGTCAATAGTCGTGAGGTGTTTGTATATTTCAATTGCTTCGTTGCGCAATCCCTGCTTCACATAGACATTTGCTGTCCAACGGTTTATGTTTATATCATCTGGTTGGAGTGCTTTTGCTTTCAGGAGAATCTCAAGTGCGTAGGTTGAATTACCGATCTTGATGTACATTTTCGCAAGTCGTTTCAGGTGTATGAGTTTATCAACATCAGTGATTCCATCTTCGGTTAGTTGTGTTTCCACTTCTTCAATTTTCTCTATGATCGTTCCGTTGCGCTTATAGAGTTCAATTCGCTGATCGTCCATCTGTTCAGCAAAAAAATCGTTTGGTGCCAGTTTGACTGCTTGTGTATATTCTTGAAGAGCGTCCTCATATTTGCCGTTATCCATCAATCGTTTAGCATAAGCTTCACGGAAACGGTATGTGTCTGGCATTAGCTCCACTGCTTTTTTACTCGCTTCGATTGCTTTTTCTTTGAACTTTTTCGAATCCAAGAGACGTGCTAAACGGTCATAATTTTCAGCGGTATTCTTATCTGCTGCAACTATCAAATTCCATGTTTCTATAGCCTTTTCACTGTTCCCTTGTCGTAGATAGAACTCTCCGTAATACTCAATAAAATCGAGGTTTTCGGGTGCGAGTGAGATGGCTTTTTGATATGCTGTGGCAGCATCTTCTACCCATTCGTGTCCTGTGTATATTTCAGCAAGTGTCAGAAAGGTGCTTGCATTTGTCGGGTCTCGATCAATCATGCGTTGATAGACGGCTCTTGCTTTTTCTTCGTTTTGAAGTTCCAGATATATCTTCCCCAGTTCTCTATAGATACCGAAGTTGTCTGGTTGTTGTTGCGTAATAGTTTCATATTCTATCGCTGCATCCTCTAACTTTTCTGCAGTGCGAAGTGCAGCAATGAGGCTTAACCGGAGACTGTTGTCTGTTGGTGATAGTTCTAAGCCTTTCTTATAGGTTTGGATTCCTTCGTCCAGTTGTTCGTTTTCAATGTATGCTGCAGCGAGTAGTCCGAGTATCTCAGTGTCATTTGCGTCTTTCTGAAGTTTGTCTTGGTAATATGTTATTAGGTCTGTCCAATTTGCATCCGCTGCATAGATGGCGATGATGCGCTGCTGTAGGTCTCTTCTCAGCCAGTTTCCTCGTGCAGTTAACGCTAACGCTTTGTCGTAACTGTCTTGTGCTTTTTTGTATTCACCCGTTTCTTCATGGATTTTCCCGATTTCCCGAAGACTAAGACACATACGGTATGGATCATCAGCTTTTATTTCAATGATTGCTTCGTGTTGCGCGATCGCTTGTTTATAGAGTTCTTTCTCTCGGTAAAGGTCAGCGAGTTCTATGCGTGCGAATATATTCTGTGGGTCAAGTTCTGATATTTTATTCCATGCTTTAATTGCGTCATCTAATCTATCTCGGTTGAAAAAGGCGTTACCGAGTGTTTTATAGATAGTCGTTAATTCTTCTGGTGTAACCGACCTTGTTTGATCAGAGAGGGTGGCAGCTTTGCTTAATTGTGGAATAGCCTCCTCATGTTTGCGGAGTGCTACATATAGCTGCCCGAGTGCAAAATATGCATAGTAATCGTTTGGTGCAAGTTCTACTGCGCGTTGATATGCTGCGAGTGCATCTGTATCATTTCCCAATCGTTTATAGATGTGTCCTAAAAGCAGTTGAATGTTTGCGTCTTTTGGACTGGCATTTGCTTCTGCTTCATAATCTGAGACCATTGCTGTTAGACCATCACCTTCAAGATAAAATTGATACAGACGGTCAAATGAGCTTCCTTCCCTCGGTTTGCGTTTGAGCATCACCTTGTAACGTTCTATGACTTTTGTGTCGTTATTTTCATCCTGTGAAAAGATAGCGGGAGTAAGGAAAAGGGTGGATAAAAGAAAAAATAGGACAGTAGATGCGATTAGATTACTTTTGCTGATGGACATCGGGATACCTCCATTTTGATAAGATTACTGATTACCGTTGTTTATGATATAGTGAACTTTAGAATTAATGCCAGTTAAATATTGACTGGCTTCACAGCGGGCGAGGTGACCTCGCCCCTACGCTGGGAGTTCTTCGTCCACGTTGAAATGTCCCATTAATTATTCACTTTATTATATGTGTCTTTCCGAGAGATGCCAATGTAAACGTATCGTGAAACCAACCTGTACAGTTGCTATGAACATAAACTATGTCATCAATGATTATTCTGCGATTATTAGGAAACTTTTCAATCAGATCATGTCCGCGTAAGAATCTTCCATCATACCGTCTGAAGAAGACGGTGCGTCCACCTTCTTCAATGTATACCTCACACATTTCGCCGCCGTGTTCAGCATCAAGATCGGGGGCTATGACGCGAAGGCAGTGGAAGGTATTCTCACCGATGGTTACATCGTAAGTTCCTGCTCCCAAGCCTTGTCCCTCAGTTGTTTTGTAAGAACCATCCGGTTGAAGTTCATAACGTCCATCGTCAAAAATGCGACGTTGACATTCGGGTCCCCATTGCTCTTCAAACCAGTCATCGCCTATCATGTTGTATATTCTCATACCGTCGATGGTTGTGACAACAGAAATCCATCTTGTATGTGTATCGTCCATAGCGACGTACATTAAATCTGGTGATTGGGGCCATTCCTTTGCTAACCATTCATTGAACTGAATTTCTACACATTCGATATCGTTTATCATCGCTGGTGCAGTAGGTATCATTTGTGTGACAGCATCTAATTGTTGTGTTTCTCCATCATAATCTGCCCACATATAGGTTTCACCCATTTTGGGAATGGCGAACCACCACTGTAGTTCTTGGCAGTCGACCTCATATATTGGATCGGAACTTTCAACGATCTTGATATCAGGACGAGTCGGTGGGAATGGGTGTTCTAAGACTTCACCTGGGGGTTTAATATAAAATTTGTTGGACATAATTTTATCCCCGATCATTTTTTATCTATTTTAATCAGAACGATTACTGCGATTAATGCACCAATGAAAAATGTTCCAGCAAGTACTACTACAATAAGTAATTCTATTGGACCGATCATCATCATGTTATTATCCTCATAAGTATTGATTAAGGATATCATGTCGCCAGTTAATATTTTAATGGTGCTACGCTCTACCCGACCTACAAAGAAGACAAATTATCTTTTCATTATCAGGACGATTACTGCGATTATTGCACCAATGAAAAGTGTACCAGCAATTACTACCATAAGTAATCCTATTGGACCGATCATCATGTCGTTTATCCTCATAAAGTTCATCATGTCGTTTATCCTCATAAAGTTGTTTAAATATGGGTTGTATCATTTGGTTTGTTCTTTCCAACGTTTTACTGCTTCTATTTTTGTCTGTTGCCATTCTGTCCAGTCTGTTTTTCCTTCGTATCTAACAACATCATGTATTGTTGCTCGGGGTTGATATGTTATATAATTGCCGGTATGCCACGCGAGGTTACGATATATCATGAAATCACCTGGTGCTAAATGAACTTGAACAGCACCGGGAAACTGTTGGCAATGTTCAAGGTTATACCGTTCTGCTTCAACATTCGTCTGTCCCTCCGCGGGTTTACGGAGTTTAGGGTCTTTTGTGGATTGGATTTCTCCTGGTATATCCCATTGACGAAGATGGCTGCCGGGAACAAACCAGGTACAAGAATCGGCATATATTGCACAGTTGACCTGATTGAAATGCCGCAGGTCGTGCCAAACTTCTGCTAACTTTGCGTTTACGATCTCATCGCGCGCTTCTATTGGCACCTCAACGACGCCGTCGCGATGCCAACCGAGATGCCAAGGATGTTCAAGTGGCTCAACAAGCAACCCCATGATATCAACATGTCCGTGTGTATAGTTATCACCGAGTAGTCTCTGGACAGCATCACGTAGTTCGGACAACTCAGTATAATCGTAAAAGGGTTTCAAGTCCAACTCATCACCGTAGTTAGAGAGGGGTTGGATTCGTTGCGTTTGCGGTCCATTAAGTTTATGTGCTAATTGGCGTGCCTTCTCTGCTTCTCTACGTAAATCCGATAGCAGTGAAGCGGGAACAATGCCACGAAATACAAGAAAACCTTGTGAAAGGTATTCGTTGACCATATAATCTCGAAACTGAAATGCCACGTTATGACTCCTTAACTTTATAGATACCTTATCACATCTGATGGATAGTTAAAATGTGGGATTAATATGAGATTTTTCATAAGAACATGCAGACGAGAATAGACCAAGCACCAGCGGTGCGAAAGGTATATAGAACGTGTGTATTTAATTTCGTAACAGGATACACCTTTCGCCCCTCTGGGGCTTATTTTGGTAATATCAACGTTTTCTATACACCTTTCGCCCCTCTGGGGCTTGATATTCTTACAAGAACTTTCCTTCTCTCTTTACATATCCGTTTCTACAGAATTTTTACACACTCCCTTTAAGCATTCTACATTATGATATATTATATGTCAAGGTTAACGTTATGTTGACTATCAATCTATATGTTTTCGTAAATTTTATTGGACATATCAATTTTTGAAAAAGTCACGAATAAGTATAATAGTTAGGAAACAAAAAAGCAGATACCCAAAAAGGATACCTGCCTATAGTTAACAACTTGCGTAATTTAACTAAAATTCTTTCAAAATGCAGTCTTTACTTTTTTATCGTTCCCCAC
>VXOP01000386.1 GCA_009839975.1 Candidatus Poribacteria bacterium | reverse complement strand
GTTTATAGTATAATAGTAGTGTTATTTTTAAATTATCCCTGATGAATTGTATAATCATATTTATATATTTAAGGTTTTGAATTATGGTATTGAAAACAAAAACCCCCTTCCCAAAATCGGACAAACAGATAAAATGGTATCTTGTGGATGCTGATGGTAAGGTACTTGGTAGATTAGCATCTCAAATCGCACAAGTATTAAGGGGAAAACACGACCCGATGTTTACACCACACGCCGACTTGGGTTATCGTGTCGCTGTGATTAACGCCGAAAAGGTCGTTGTTACTGGGAATAAGGCGCAACAGAAGACCTATTTCCGACATAGCGGTTATCCTGGTGGTGATAAGTATCGTACTTACAGCGAACAGATGGAACGAAGTCCAGAGTTTATTATTACAGCTGCGGTTAAAGGGATGGTACCGAAGAACAGTCTGGGAGCAAAACTCATGAAGGGTTTAAGAGTATACACAGGTCCAAACCATCCACATCAAGCACAAGAACCAGAAGTCTTAACATTTTAACTGTTGAGGAAGTTTATGGCTAATGAACAATATTGGGGTACAGGTCGCAGAAAAACATCTGTTGCCCGTGTCAGGATTATCCCTGGAAGTGACGCTGGGATTATCGTTAACAAGAAACCGATTGACGAGTATTTTGATCGTGCTGACCATGTCCAAGCAGCCCGACGCCCCATAGAGCATGTTGAACGGGGTGGAGAATTTGCTGTTCATGTAAATGTGCGTGGCGGCGGGAATACGGGTCAGGCAGGTGCTATTTCACACGGTCTTGCACGAGCACTCGTTAAAGCAGATGAATCATTAAAACCTACCCTTAAAAAAGGTGGGTTCTTAACACGCGACCCACGGATGGTAGAACGAAAGAAGTATGGACAGAAAGGTGCACGAGCCAGATTCCAATTCTCCAAACGTTAGTCCTTGTGGACACACTCCAAAACCCACTTTCCTTAGTATATTGACTTTTTTATTCAGAAAGTCTCTACATGTTCTTTTAATTTTCTGTAGGGACTGACTCAGACTCACAACTTTTTATCAAATAGGTTCTATATGTCAAACATCGTTATCTTAGGTGCCCAATGGGGTGATGAAAGTAAAGGAAAACTGACTGACGTGTTCGCTGAACATGCAGATGTCGTTGCCCGTTATCAAGGCGGGGACAATGCTGGACATACAATCGTTCTTGGTGACAAGACCTTTATACTTCATTTGATACCATCAGGTATTCTCAGACAGAACACAGTAAATGTCATCGGGAACGGAGTCGTCATCAATTTGGAAACGCTATTACGTGAAATCGATGGTTTAGTGGAACAAGGAGTTAATGTTAGTAGTGAGAATCTGAAGATAAGTGATCGTGCGCATCTCATTATGCCGTATCACAAACTTGTTGAACAGTGGGAACAGATGGGAAGTTCAACTAAAATCGGCACGACCTCGCGTGGAATCGGTCCTACATATTCCGATAAGATGAATCGACACGCAGGTATTCGCGTTGGCGATCTGTTAGAGTTTGACGTTTTCCAGAAAAAAATTGATTACAATCTTGAAACTAAAACGGATGCGCTGCAAACGGGTGGTATCACGCGTAATGACTTAATCGACACTTACTATCAGTATGCTGAGCGAATCGCACCTTATGTCACGGATACTGTTGCTTTCATGCACGAAGCACTTGCAACTGAAAAGAGGATATTATTTGAAGGTGCACAGGGGACAATGCTTGACATTGACTTCGGTACATATCCGTATGTAACTTCGTCAAACTGCACAGCAGGCGCGGTCTGCACCGGTCTCGGCATAGGCCCCAAGGGAATCGATCAAGTATTAGGTGTTTCAAAAGCCTATGTCACGCGCGTTGGGGGAGGTCCATTTCCTACTGAAATGCCACCAGATTTAGATGAGGAAATCCGAAATATCGGCAAGGAATACGGGGCCACAACACAGAGACCCAGAAGATGTGGTTGGCTTGATCTCGTCGCACTTAGATATGCTACACACATTAACGGATTAACCGCCATCGCTCTGACAAAGCTTGATGTCTTTGATACGCTTGCCGATATACAGGTATGTACCGCATACAGGTATAAAGGGAAAATCATGACCACATTCCCCAGTAGTTTAAAAGTATTAGAGGAATGTGAACCCATATACGAAACATTAGCTGGATGGCAAGAACCGTTGACTGAAGCCCGTTCTGCTCAAGATATTCCAAAGACGACACAAGATTACATCAAATATGTATCAGATTACCTCAATGTTCCAATTCCCATTATCTCTGTCGGTCCAGATAGAGAACAAATTGTAACATTAGGCAGATCACTCTGGTAGATGCCCCAGACAACATCTGATTATAGAGATTAGTTCCAATTTTCTGCATTTTAACTTGACATTCTAACTAAAAGACTATATAATAATATATTGTGAATTTTGAGCCGTTAGCTCAGCTGGTAGAGCATCTGACTTTTAATCAGGTGGTCACAGGTT
>VXOP01000217.1 GCA_009839975.1 Candidatus Poribacteria bacterium | reverse complement strand
TAGATTAAGTATACCAAAATTACAATAAGTTTGCAAGGTATTTGATAGTTATGAAGATTAAGTTATTAATTGGGTAATATGCGTGCGGGGAAACCGGTAATTTTCGGACTGGGAAACCCAGCACCCTACGATTTTTTTATGGGTTGGATTACCTCACTGTTTTTTTTCTCCTCATTATTATCAATCTATTTGATAGTCTTCCTCAAAAGCACGTACCCGACATTGCCGTTTATAGTTGCAGTAATTGCACGGCTTCGTAGGATCTTTAGGTGTGTCTGGTGCATGATCAGATTTTTCTAAGTCTACATCTGTTTCTGCTCGCGTAATGAGTGGGAAGAACCCTTCAGTTATACGTTCTACATAGAGTTCAACATAACCACAGATACGATCAAGGAAACTGTTAAAATCTTCGTCTTCTAAACATTGTTTGTTAGATGAACCAAAATCATACCATCTTGAACCGTTGTAACCTTGATAAGCATTCCCGTTCAGTTGTTCCTTTCCTATACCAAGTTCCTGCTTGAAGTCACGAAGTCTGATCTTCTGATACAGACCTGCTGCTGGACTTAATCCTCTCAGGTTAGCATGTTGTGTGAATAAGCTTTCAACTACTTTGAGGTAGACTGGCAGTTGAAGGCTTCGTCCTTCACGCATATCTTGTATGCCAATTGTTGAACTCCCAGTCTTGTAATCTACAACATTAAAAAAGTCTTCACCAATGTCAATACGGTCTATTTTTCCTTTCATGTTCACGTCTTTGATTGGAATGGGTTCAGAAGCACTTAGTTCAGGATCTGAATCTCCAGTGAATCCGCCAAAACTCACTTCAAAGAATCTTGGTGATACAGTGAGTTCGTAATGCTGTTCCGCTTCTATCCATCTGAAGAGTGCTGCGCGAAGTTTATCGGTACTGATTGACCAAATTAGGTTTTGTTTACTGATACCACGTTCATTACGTTTTTCGTCAGAAACTTGCTCCAATATAGACTTAAGTTTTTCTTTTGCTTCATCCAGATTCTCCTGATTACGTTGACCTGATGCTGGTGAGAATTTAGCCTTATGTTCATTATAGAACCTGAAAAGAATGTTATGCGTCAAATTACCTTTATCTTTTCCTAAAATTTCATCCTCTTCATCTTCCTCTTTTATTTTGGTATTCAGATTATTTGACATAAAATATTGAAAAGGACAATTTGCATAAGTTTCCAATTCCGTTACTGAATAGATTCTTTCGCGAAGTGTCTTCAGTTTTCTTTGACTATCTGATGAAAGTTCTTCAGTACATAAACGACCTTCATAAATCGTATTCTTTTTTATGTCTTCACGGTTCTTTTCAACTTGCACAACATGATTTATTATGGGTCTTAAGTCCTCTAAATTGGTTGGGAACTGTTCATTGACAGGATCATCTGTATTCCAAACATAATCACCATAGGAACTAAGGAAACCTGTGATACTGTTCTGATCAATATCGGTTATTTCCTCTGATCCTGCTTGACAGATCTCCTCTAATTGCTCAACGAAGATTGATGGGATGAGTTCAGTGTCTCTATCACGTAATGGGGAAAGAAGATATAGTTTCTTTCCAAAGGATTTTAGGATGCGATAGAACAGAAAACGACTGTCGTAAAGATGTTCATTTTCAGTACGGTATGGTGTCTCTGGCAGTAAAGGATCCGTGCGATATTGCACTGGAAACCCACCATCAACAAAATCACCTAAAAAAACATAGTCAAACTCAGCACTTCTAATCTCACCAAGTGGAAGGATTTTTACTGTTTCAACCTTACGTGATGCTCTCCCTTGATAAAAGGTATGCTTGACTATATAGTGTAGTTTCCTAACCAATTCATGTGTTGGATAGGTATCCTGTGCTTCAGATTTCAACACAGAACAGAATTCATTTAATATTTCTTTGAATGTGTGTAGTGCGTTTATCTCTGCTTCAACTATGGTGGGGTTTTCTTGTGACATCTGAGTTAGGATAAATCTGAGCGTCTTGGATTCGTTTAGTAACATACTGATAGAGTCAAGAAATTCCTGTGGAGTACAACTCTTTTTTTCCAAGATATTCTGATTGTCAGTAAAATAAACATTTGGGGACAGATCCCTGCTGGATATTAACAGTGAGGCTGTTAACAGTGAGAAGATCTCTTTAACTAATGGTGACTTTGCCAATGAGACCTTTTCAGATAGTGTGTACGGAATGCCGTAATCAGAGAATATCTCAGTGATACGTTGCTGATACTTAGAAACACTATAGTAAGTAACACAGATTTTGTTAAGTTTACATTTTTCTTTCTCAACAAGAGTCTTGATTGTGTGTGCAATCGTCTCGATCTCTTCAGAACGATCAGAAGGTCTCAACAACTTGATTTTATCTGATAGGTCTTCCTTCTCAACCTTCCTGTTGTGGGCCCTCGTGTTATGAGAATGAAAGAGATTTTCAGCGAAATAGTGATGTAATTCTGATTGACGTTCAAAGTTGGTATCAATGTTAACAC
>VXOP01000369.1 GCA_009839975.1 Candidatus Poribacteria bacterium | reverse complement strand
TGCTATAGGTCAGATGTGTATTTAAGGGGTTGTCTGTATTTGTATCCCATATATTATATCCGTTGTAACTTACATATGTTAGTATCTTACCATCTGTGCTATATGATACACAAATCACACAACCATTAAACCCATCAATTGCTTTGGTGTGCTGTCCTGTTGAAACGTCAAATATGTTAATCCCATTAAAGTCACCACCACTCGCGAGCCGTTTTCCATCGGAACTAAAGGTAACATAATCATGACTTCCCCATAGTGTCTGTTTGTGTTCTGCGGTAGCAACATCCCATAGATTGATCTGGGTCCCAGCACTTGCAAGCAGTGTGCTACTGGGGTTGAAGGCAATACTGACGACTCTTCCAGGGTTTGTGAATGTTTTTCGAGGCTCTCCTGTTGGGATATCCCATAAGTGAATGGTGTCGTTACAACTTCCAGCTAATGTTGTTCCATCAGGACTGAATGCAACAGAGGTCTCTCGCATGCTTTCTACGTTTGATATTAGGGTTTCGACACCTTGTCCCGTTTCAGCATCGCGCAGATGAATAGATTGATCAAATTGATTCTTCTCACCACTCGCGAGCATTTTTCCATCAGAACTGAAAGCGATGTCCACAACCCGATCCGCACATGCAATACGTGTTTTGCGTTCCGCCTTATCTATATCCCCCCTATCTATATTCCAAAGACAGATTGTTTTGTCTGAACTGCCACTTGCGAAGGATTCACCATTCGGGTGGAATGCAAGACTCGTAATTTCTCCATCATGTCCTGTGAGTGTTTTTTGAAGTTGTCTGGTCTGGACATCCCACAGACGAGTAGACTTATCCTTCCATCCACCACCACTTGCGAGTGTTTGTCCATCAGGACTGAACGCAAGACTTTTAACAACATCATTATGTTCGGTGAGGAGTGCTATTTCCTGATGGGTATCAACATCATAGATCAGGATACCGATGCTGGTTGCAACCGCCAGCACAGTATCATCTGGAGAAAACTGCATCTGGTAGATTTCGCCTTTACCGATACGTTTTTTTGCACCTTCTGGTAATTGTAAATTCATAGGTTTGTTTTTATGTGATTTGTGATGTTTTTCTTATTTTGTAACCATTATTTTTATCTTTATTTTAGCAGATTATAGATGCGTATTCAAGGTTGCTTTCCATTGGGTAGCGAAACTTATACCAGTGAATTAAGTATCGGAAGCAAGGTCCCCATTGTGGGGACATCTCGGAAGGTAAAACCGAACTGGGAGAAATATGAGGATGACTCCATCGCATCAGCTATGATAGGTTTTTTCTCTAATTCCTTTGAAACACCAAGGATCAAGGGTGTATCTGTGCGTTCTGCGAGTGTTTGAAGTCGAGATAAAAGATGACCTTGATGCCAGGGATGAAACAACTCAATTGCGACCTTTACGCCGCTTATATGCACGAGTTGATAATCTGGAAAGCAGTAGGCATCCCCCGGTAAAGGCAAGAACTGACTGCCAGGACTTATCTGCCACGCATCTGTCTTATTAGCAAGCATCGCTTGGAAATGTGCAATATCTTCAGGAATGTATGCAAGGAACTGCTGTGAAATTGGTTTTATCCCACATGTCTCATTGAGATAGAGTCGTAAAGGACGTTTATTCCGCATCTGAATCTCGGCTATGAGTTCCCATTTCGGTTGGTGCAACACGGCAACAAAGAAGTTTGCCAAATTCATACCGTAACGTTTCGTTTTGTAGAATAGATTTAGGGGTCCATCTACGGTAATCTGGAATACATTCTGATTGGCAGCTCTATCTTTTTTTTCATCGTGATCTTGTTGGCGCGTGTCCTCGGATCCTTGCACGCGTTGTATGGTACACAATAACTGATGAAACCTGAGATATTTGAACAACTGACGCAGTTCCGCTGTCATAGAATCCGTGAGATTTAAGGTGAGTGCGTTACAATGTAGAAGTAGACCTTGCACCTGTGCAGTGTTGTAGCGATGTAGTAGGTGTTCGGGTGAAACCGTCTTGAACGATAAAATTGGTTGACAACTCGGAAGGTCTGCATAGAGTTTCTCACCTAACGTCTTATCATCTGCAGCACTGGCATCTGTTGATGATTTGCTGTCAACGATTTCTAATACTCTCTGTTGATATGCTGAATAGTCCTTAAACTGTTCCTGCGATAGCAAACGGCTTGTCTGCGTGAAGAGGTTTTGTCGAAACGTAATGAGTGCTTCGTTAGGTGAGGTATCAAATTCAGTCCTATCTAACAGCAGCTTTTCAAATCCACGTTTGATGATGAGGGGTAATGCTGAACTATCTATTACCTCCTTACTTGCTGCTAACAACGTTGACCGTGTTTTGTCCGAAGATTTTTCAAACACGGTAATTAACTGATCCGCAACCGATAACAATTTCTCATCAGTCGGTGAGGCAAATTGCGGATAGATTTTACCGCTCTGTATTTTATATCGGAGTAGGTTTTTTGTGAGCATAGTTGTAAGGTAAGCATGTGAGGGGTTAATTTTTCAGGACTTACGCAT
>VXOP01000270.1 GCA_009839975.1 Candidatus Poribacteria bacterium | reverse complement strand
TAGTAAGATATAGGTTTTTGTAAGGAATATCAACTGAAATTATTGAATACCATTTTAAGAGATGTAAAGAGTCAATAAAATCAATATTTTTTTAACATAATGTTATAATATTAAGATCAAAAGCGAACCTAAAAATAAGGATTTATACGTAATGGCTAATGATTATACTGCGTCGTCTATACAGATATTAGAAGGTTTAGAAGCTGTCCGAAAACGCCCGGGAATGTATATCGGGAGTACGGGGCCTGCGGGACTTCATCATCTTGTCATGGAACTGGTTGATAACTCTATTGATGAGTTTGGTGCTGGACATGGATCAGAGATCAGGATAACACTTAATGCTGATGGTAGCGTTACTGTTGGGGATGACGGTCGCGGTATTCCTGTTGGTGAACATCAAACAGGTGTGTCAGCTCTTGAGGTTGTCATGACTACATTGCATGCGGGGGGTAAATTCGATGGACGGGCAGATGTCGGGTATCAGACAGCTGGTGGTTTGCACGGTGTAGGTGCTTCGTGTGTGAATGCACTATCCGAATGGCTCAAAGTGCAAGTCGCTCAAGATGGACAACTTTACGAACAAAGCTATAAACGTGGTATACCGACGAAGGCGGTAGAAGTCGTCGGTAATGCGAAAAACAAGGGTACAGAAACTACGTTTATGCCTGACCATGAGATTTTTGATACACTTGATTTTGAAGGGAAATCCCTAAAAGAACGTCTCCGCGAACTTGCTTTTCTGAACCGAGGTGTCCGCATCAAATTCAAAGATTTGAGAGATGGGGTTCCAGAGGAGGATGTGGAAACCTTTTATCACTATGAAGGTGGAATCGCTTCTTTTGTTATCTATCAAAATGAGAATAAAGAGGTATACCATAATACCCCGATATATTTTGAAGGTGTGACAGACAATGTGCGGGTTGAGATTGCAATTCAATTTAACACCGGTTATTCAGAGAATATCTTTTCTTATGCAAACAATATCCGGACAACAGAGGGGGGATTTCATGAGAGCGGGTTCAAAAGTGCTTTGACTCGCACATTTAATACATACAGTAAAGATAATGGATTGCTAAAAGGCGAAAAAATTACACCTAATGGTGAGGACATCCGAGAGGGTATGATGGCTGTTATCAGTGTCAAGGTCCCAGAACCGCAGTTTGAAGGACAAACCAAGTCTAAACTCGGTAACACTGAGGTGGAAGGTATCGTAATGAGTATTGTGAACCAGTACTTGAAAGAGTATTTGGAAGAACAACCAGCACTTGCAAAACGTATTGTCCAAAAAAGCATCCGAGCAGCAGAAGCACGCGAAGCAGCACGACGACAACGTGATCTTATCCGGAGAAAAGGTGTCCTTGATTCCGCTTCAATGCCAGGTAAACTTGCGGATTGCTCTGAACGCGATGCAAGCAAAACAGAGATTTTTCTTGTTGAGGGTGATTCGGCTGGTGGTCCCGCGAAACAGGGGCGCGATCGTATCTTTCAAGCAGTGCTTCCTTTAAAGGGGAAAGGTATTAATGTTGATAAGGCACGACTGGACAAGATATTAAAAAATGCTCAGATAGTAGACATTGTTACTGCCCTCGGTACCGGTATTGGGGCGGAGGAATTTTCACTTGAAAAATTACGGTATGGCAAGGTAATCATTATGGCGGATGCTGATGTGGATGGTGCACACATCCGATCACTCCTCTTGACGTTCTTTTTTCGACAGATGCCGCAGTTAATTCATGAAGGACATTTATATATTGCTCAGCCACCTCTTTTTCAAATTAGGAGGGGACGCAGTTCAAGATATCTTCAAGATGAAAATGCGCTAGAAGAATATCTTTTAGAATCAGCAGCCAAATCTCTGGAGATTAAAAAAATAGGACGGAATAACGCCTATACAGAAGAAGAGGCTATTGCTTGTGTTAAGGCACTTTCCTGTATTGAAAAACGACTTTCAGATTTAACCGCGCGCGGAAATCGATCACGTCAAGAACTTATTGCGTTTCTATGGGAACCGATTGAAGATCAAGAGACATCTGAATCAACGGTAACAGACGAAACAGAAGCAGATCGGGTAGATACTGTTCTTGATATTCTTCAAGCACAAACAGGCGGCGGTGAACAAACTGAACTTCCACTTGAGGGTGAGGACACTTCTGACGAAAATAGCGAGGATGTTCAAAATGCTTCAGCAGATACTTCACTTGATACTATGTTACAACGCAACGTAATCTCTAATGCTTCAATCCATGCAGAACTTTCACCCCATATTGAGTGTGTTAAAGAGTTTGGAATTCAACCCGAAGATTTTGATAATAAGACATCAGAGGATACCCCTGTGTTTAGTATCGTAAATAAATCGGAGGAACATCAGGTTGCAGTGTCTGTTGGAGAACTTCTTTCAATCCTCAGGGCAAGTGCTAATAGTGGAACGACGCTTACGCGATTCAAAGGCCTTGCGGAAATGAATACGAAGCAATTGCGAGAGACAACGATGCAGATAGACGCGCGTGTTCTATTACAGGTGACCATTGAAGATGCTGTTCAAGCTGAACGGATGTTCACCCTCCTGATGGGGGATGCTGTAGGACCGCGTCGTGCTTTTATAGAACGTTATGGAACGCAAGTTGATCTTGATGTTTATGGGGCGTAGTTTAGAGTAAAGTGAATAATTAATGATACATCTCACCCCATACACCGATGACGAAGAACACACAGCGTAGGGGCGAGGTGACCTCGCCCGTTGTGAAGTCAGTCAAATATTTTAACTGACATTAATTCTAAAGTTCACTATAATAAGAAATTGTCACCAGCTCCTGAAATTAGTTGAGAGCGGTAGTAGAAATAAGAGAAACAAATGCAAAAAGAAAACATCATTAGACGATCAATTGATACTGAATTACAAACGTCAGTCCTTACCTACGCGATGAGTGTCAATACCAATAGGGCAATCCCTGATGTCCGGGATGGTTTGAAACCGAGTGCCCGCCGCATAATTTACGCTATGGGAGAGCTCAACCTAACGAACAACCGTCCTTATGACAAGTGTGCAGCGGTAGTCGGTGAGGTGATGAAGAATTTTCATCCCCACGGTGATGGTCCTATTTACGGTACGCTTGTAGGTCTCGCACAGGAATTCAGCACGCGTTATCCATTGATTGATGGACAAGGTAACTTTGGGTCTATTGACGATGATCCTGCTGGGGCAATGCGTTATACAGAGTGTCGTCTTGCCAAGATATCCGATAACCTCCTACGCGACATAAAAATGGACACGGTTGACTTTCAACCGAATTATAAGGATTCAATGGAAGAACCGGTTGTATTGCCTGGTCTTCTTCCGAACCTACTTGTCAATGGCACTACTGGTATAGGAGTAGGCTATGCGACAGAACTTCCACCGCATAATCTCAACGAAGTCGTTGATGCGCTTTTGCTTATGTTGGATTTTCCAGAATCGTCAGTATCTGAACTGATGGAATTGATCCCCGGTCCTGACTTTCCTACTGGCGCAATTATCGTTGGGGAAAAACCGATCAGGGACATGTATGCTACAGGGAGAGGGAATATGACGATTCGGGCAAAGGTGGATATTGAACCGGTAACACACGGTAAAGTTCGGGGAGATCGTGAACAGATTATCGTTACCCAAATTCCATATCAGATTAAAAAAAATAGACTCTGTGAACGTATGACTGAACTTGTAAATAGTAATACGATAACAGGGATTCGAGATATCCGTGACGAATCTGATGAAGACATACGAGTTGTTATTGAACTCAAGCAAGGCGAAGTGCCACAGGTTGTCTTAAATCAACTCTATAAACACACACAGATGCAGGTTAATTATAACGCTATTCTGCTCTGTCTTGTGGAGGGGTTGCCTAAAATCTTAACACTTCCTGAGATTTTGCAACACTATTTAGCACATCGTCGGGATGTGATTCGTCGACGCACACAATTTGATTTAGCACGATGTGAACGCCGGGCGCATGTCTTAGAGGGATACCGTATCGCACTTGAGCATTTAGAAGAAGTCATTGAGATTGTGCAAACTGCTGAGACCCCGCAGGATGCCAGAGAGCAGCTGCAAACGCAATACGAATTTACTGAGCTGCAAGCTAACGAGGTACTTGAGTTAACCTTGCGTCAGTTAACAGGTTTAGGACGGCAGGGTATCAATGATGAATATAGTAATCTCGTTGAACGCATTGCAGAACTCAAAGCGATCCTTGATAGTGAAGAACTCGTTACCAACATTATCCGTGAAGAATTAGAGACGTTGAAAGAGGAACATGGAGATGAACGGCTCACTGAGATCGTTGATGAAGTCAAGAGTTTCGAAATGGAAGATCTTATCGCTGATGATGAGATGGTGGTAACGGTAACGCATTCTGGCTATCTGAAGCGGATCCCGATGGATACCTATCGTACACAAAATCGCGGCGGCGTTGGCATCAAAGGGGGTAATCCTAAAGATGGAGACTTCTTGGAACAGTTGATTATCGCAACTGCACATCAACCCCTCCTCTTTTTTACAAGTCTTGGCAAATGTTTTCTACTGAAAGTTTATGAGATACCTGAAGGATCGCGCACCGCAGCTGGACGGGCAGCGGTAAATATACTAAAATTAAGTGAAGCAGAGACTATTACTGCTCTTTTACCTGTGCGGGAGTTTAAAGAGGATCACTATATCCTAATGGCGACAAAACACGGTATTGTAAAGAAAAGTCCACTGCAAGATTTCCGAAATCCTATCTCCAGCGGTATTATTGCAGTCAATTTAGACGCAGATGACCAACTCATCGGAGCACAACTTACCGACGGCTCCTATGATGTGATTCTGGTGAGCCACAACGGAAACTCTATCCGCTTCCATGAATCGGATGTTAGAAGTATGGGACGGCGTACACGCGGGGTGCGGGGTATACGTCTTGGTGAGGAGGATTTCGTCGTAGGTATGGTATGTTCCTCAGATGAAAATGATTCGCTTCTCATTGTTACTGAAAACGGATATGGTAAACGCACAAGTTTAGCAGCTTATCGTGCCCAGAGACGAGGGGGCGTTGGGGTGGCTACAATTAAACGTTCAAGGAGAAATGGAGCGGTTGTTTCTGCAAAACTCGTTAGAAGGTCAGATCAACTCGTTCTCATTAGCTCTACCGGATATATTACCCGTATGGCTGTCAGCGACATTCGTTCAATAGGTCGCACAACACAAGGGGTAAGGCTTATGAGTTTAAATGATGGCGAAACGCTCGTTGACGTTGCCAAAATTTCTGATGCCGAGACTGTATAGAAGCGCGCATAAATGCTGAATGAATTAAAAAAGGAGAAAATGATGAACAATAAGGTATGGATAAAAACAACGCCATCTATTATAAAAGGCGGAGTGATGCTGTTTAGTGTACTGTTCCTTTTTTCAATAGTATTGATAGCAAAGGCACAAGAGGTAACTACAGCAGAACCTGATGAACATGTCCCACTCACCGAAGAATCTCAAAAAGCAAAGCAGACTTATACGAAATTGATGCATGCAGTCTACCTGCAACGTTATGATTCAGATTTGACGAAGGCTATGGACATATACGATCAGTTGGTAAAACTGGCTCCAGAGTTTGCTTATGTTTGGTATAGACGAGGACAACTTCGTTACAAGATGCAGAATGTACGTGGTGCTGAGGCTGATATGGAGAAGACACTTGAAATCGATGGTGCTAATGTACTTGCAACATGGCAGCTTGCTCAGATTCTGGCACACCGGGCATATTATTCACGGGGTGAAAATGTTACGAAAGTATTGGATACTGTTAAAAGAGTGACTGAGTTGGACCCAACGCATTTTATGGCACAACAGATGCTGGGAGATTTATCATACCAACTTGGTGAGTACACGACTGCGGAAAAGGCATTCAAAGCATTAACCCGTATTATGCCTTTTGAGCCTTCTTTTCATAAAAAACTTGGCGATATTTATAAGAATTTAGAAAGAACACCAGAAGCTGTTGAAGCATACAAGCGCGTTATCAAAATTAAACCAGACGATATAGAAGCACTTACGAAGCTGGGATATCTTAGCCTTAATAGTGGACATTTAAAAGAGGCACAGAAAACGTTTGAGCAAATTTTGACCTTATCACCGCAGGATGTGAGAAGTAACTTAGGGTTGGGATTAGTGCTGCAGGATATCGCGTATCGTATGCAAACTGAGGATAATTGGACATCACAAAATGAACCTATTGACCCACAGACACTCATAACTGACGCTGAAAAGTATCTTGGACGGGCAATATTCTTGTCCTTAACAATCGTAAACCGTTCTGAAAACGTGCGGAGACAGGCTACCTACAGAAGATTAGCCGTTGACGCACAATATGCTTTAGGGAACGTCTATCTACTGTTTGAAAAATATGAAAAAGCTGAGGAAACTTTTACACAACTTCTGGCAAACGACGATGAACATATCGGAGCGATATACGGAATTGCATCTGCATATCAATCTATGGGAGACTTTGACAACGCAGAAACGTATTTGCGTAAAACACTTTCACTTGAACCCGCACATGAATATGCACTCAACGCGCTCGGATATCTATATGCTGAGAAGGGAACAAAACTTGATGAGGCTGAGGCTCTAATAAAGCGGGCACTTGAAAAATCACCAGAGAAAGGTGAATATCTTGATAGCCTCGGATGGGTATTCTTTAAACAGGGACGGTTTGCGGAAGCTGTCACTACGTTAGAAAATGCAATACAACAATCACCGAAAAATGTCATAATATTAATACATCTCGGGGATGCTTACCTAAAGAACAATGAACCGGATAAAGCACAGGATGTTTGGCAGGAAGCACAAACTATTGAACCGGAAAATACTGAAATAAAGGAACGACTCAGCCGATAGGTTTAAAAGCAAATGCGAAAAATCATCGTCAAGGTTCTATTGCTAACGTTGCCACTGGCTATGAATTTTGCCGTGCAGTCCAGTGATGCATTCCGTTGTGGGACACCATTCCTTAAAGAAGGCTTAGTGTTGCCACCTTCACCTGATCTGGGAACTGCGCCAAGGCACCCCGCAGCACCAGCACTTACCGTCGGATTCCAAAGGACTTTTTTTGCGATTGATTTTGCAAGAAAGCAGCAGTATGCCATCAAGGCTACATTACGTGCAAGTGGAACCCACTGTTATATCTTCGTAGAAGATTCGGAATGGCAAACACACATTACAACACCAACAGTCCAATCAGTTCAAAGAACGTTTGATTCCGCCACACCCGCAGACCCACGACGCGGTATATACGACATTTTGACCGATGATTTCGGTCTACCTCCGGATGTTGATGAGAATGATAAAGTCATTATCCTTCTTCTTAATATCCTTGATAGAAGTACAAGGCACACCACTGCTGGATATTTCATGCCGATTGATCAGTATCGCGGTCGCCTGCATCATCCAACCCTTGGTCCACTTCATAGCAACGAAGCGGATATTATCTATATCAACTCAAGGAACCATCCTCCGAACACCAATGCCAGTACCATATCTAACTTGCAGTCTGTAATTGCACATGAACTCCAGCATCTTATCCATTGGCACCATTCCCCAAACGAGGAAATTTGGATTGACGAAGGATGTGCTGATTACGCAGCATTTCAATGCGGTTTTAACCTTTACCAGCATGTGAATGCCTTTCAAAAAGCACCGAATACCTCCCTTATAGATTGGACTCAGCAGACAGAAACAAACTTACTCGCACACTACGGTGCTGCTTTTCTGTTCATGTTATATTTTCATGATCATTACGGTGGAACAGAGACTGTAGCTGCACTTGTCAAAAATCCATTAGATGGAATACCTGGCATTACACAAACGTTAAAAGCACAAGGCATAAATAAGTCATTTTCTAATATCTTCTCAGACTGGAAGGTGGCGAATTATCTAACGACATGGCTAACTCTTGGCACTGTTGAAGACCCGTATCGGTATAATTCAATCGTATTGACGATTCAACCACAGTTTGAACATGTGAGTTATCCTGCTAATAGCAAAAATAGAAGACTTGCAAATTTTAGTGCACATGCTATAGAATGTAAAGCAGCAACAGTTGGACAGTCAGGTTTAACACTCGGATTATCAACACAACGCCAGCTAAATATGGCACAAATTATAGATGTCAAGGCAACTTATTTACACACGTCAGGTGAGATAGTCGTTGGAAAAGTGCCTTTTAGAACTGTTGATGGCACAGCAACACTGGACGTGCCTGCTTTTGGAACTGATATCCAGCGGTTGATGGTGATACCGAGTCTACAGATTGAAAATTCAAGTTTTGCACAACAAACTATAACTTACGATTATAGTATTTTTGAAGGTAATTTAGGTACTTACACCACACACATACTCCCGAACCCGATACATCCAAACTATTGGGAAATAATCGCTGTCCCAAATGAACCGGCGGCTGTGCATGCCTTCACTGTAACACTGACATATCAAAATCGTAAACTACTTGATGCAAAACCGATGATATATCTTGAAAATGAGAAAACTGTCCCAGGACGTAGCATTTACAGGTACGCTTTCAATCTCAAACCTGATATAGCAACAGAAAAGGTAAAATGGACAATTAAACGGGGTACCAGTGATATATTTGACAGGGTGATTGATGAAGGAATACTAAATGAACCCATAACCGAATACTGATAATTTTAAAGGAGGTATATATGGCAAGCACGCTTTATGCAGGAACAGTTGGACAGAGCATCTGGCGAAGTAAAGACATAGGTAAGACATGGAATCGCGCAAGCAACGGAATTTTTCCAGAAGCAGATATTCGTGCCATCGTCGTTGATCCAGCAGATTCAAAAACACTTTATGCAGGTACTGAGAAAGGTGTTGTCAAAACTACGGATGGTGGTGATTCCTGGAGACATCTACCAAGTGATATGGATAATAAAGAGGTATGGTCGCTGGCAATTCATCCGACTACGTCAGGAACACTCTATGCGGGGACGTGTCCATCAGCATTTTACAAGACGACTGATGCGGGTGAGACCTGGACTCAACTTGATGCTGAGCTCGCGCAAGAATGTGAAGGAATTCCTATTATTCCACGCGTGACAACTATCATTATTGACCCAGAAGACCATGATACTGTATATGCTGGTATCGAAATTGATGGTATGCGACTTAGTACCGATGGTGGAAAAACATGGGATAACCGCAGTGAAGGATTGAGCAGTCAAGATATTCATGGGTTAACTGTGGTGCCTGGTGAACAGAAAACACTCGTCGCAGCAACAAATAACGATGTTTGTATCACAACAGATATGCACAATTGGACACCGTTGAAGGTACGTGAGCATTTTCCGTGGCCCTATTGTCGTGCTGCTTTTTATTTGAACGGAGAGCATGCAAAGGTCTTTATCGGGGCAGGAAATGGACCTCCCGGTGACCAAGGCGGCATCTTCTATATGCAAGATTCAAACGATGCTGCAGACGCAGCGGCAATACGTTGGGAACGTTCTGATATCGGAATAACCGCAAATAGCACTATCTGGTGTTTCGGCTATAATGTAGATGTTGATGGATTGCTGATCGCTTGCAGTGTCAGCGGACAACTTTTCCTGAGTGAAGACAATGGCGACTCTTGGACAAAGTTGACACATGAATTCGGAGAGGTCCGGGCACTCGCGGTGGCATAGAGAATTAAAAGAAATATTAATTGTTGCTTGACTAATTTCTGCAATTTATGATACATTGTTTGACAGATGGATTGTGGGTTGAATTATAGTATTATTGAGGAGGCATTCACTATTATGCGTTTATTTTGTTTTTTACTAATATCCCTTCTTCTTGTTTCATTTATGGGATGCTTTGGTGGCGAGGATATAAAGACGATACCGACATTTACCGAGGCAAAGAAAATTGCTGTTACACCCTTCTTCGCTGACAAACAAGAAGCAAAGGCTCTTGGAAGCCGCATTAGTGTTAATCTATCTACCCGATTTGAACTTATATTAAAAGACATTGAGTGGGTCTATGACGTATCGGATAAAATTCGCCCCGTAGGGGAAAAAATAGATGAACTCGGCATTACACTAAATGATGTTTTTGATGACCCAGCATTAGCAGCGAGAGTAGGAGAATCACTTGGTGTAGACTGGATTATTACAGGTAAGGTTACAAAGCCAAGGTTGGAACAGAAAGATAATGACCAACATCACCAACGTTTGGGACGACAGACCGGAATTTCAGGAACATCTACTTACATCACTACACGGCAAGTGGCAAGAAGTAAAGTTCGTGTCAAGATTATTGATGTAAAAACAGGTAGTATGATCTATAATAATGAAATCCACTCTAATCTCAAGTATTGGTTTGCATACCAGACCCAAATGAGTAATATGATAATATTTAAGCAACCTGAGGAAATGTTCGCCGATTTAGGAAAACACTTACCGTGGCGCATTTCTTATATGCTATATCCCAGCGGATTTAATGAGGAACCCCAAGATAAAATCTTATTAAAACCGGACTTCCAAATCAAAGGAACAGGTGGGATTATTAAATATGATTAGCACCACCATTTTTGATGTCGCTGTCTAAGTCAAGTCGGGTTGAAGATACCACTTCAACCCGACTTGTTTTATGTCCATCTGTTAAACCTGGCCACAGCGTTTTTTGTTGCTTTATAATTCAGTATCTTCAAAGAACGCGTTGATCTGACGCGTGTAAGACTTACCATGATATAGCAGTTGTGAAGATACATCGTAGAGTTCGGCGGGTGATAATCCCTCATAAGGGTTTGATATTTTCTGATAGCAGGCTATGGCGTGTTCAAAGAAATCTAATGTCTCAACATCAATTGCCCCACTCTCTTGGACAGCACGAAAGCCTTGGTGTTTCTGATATGGTGGCGTTTGTACACTAAATTCAATGATGGCGTTGTTGATGTCTACAGCGCGTTGCACAATCATCAGAAAGCAACTTTTGATATAAGAATGTGTGAGTTTATCAGCCTCTACATAAACGTCTTTGTCTGCTGGCAAACCGCTATGCAGTTGACTAAAACATTCGTCCATATATGCTAATTTTGCCTTTACAGGATTAAAATGACGCGGCAATGTCTTTTGAACGGTTTTTGACATTGTTATTCTCCTAAGGCTTGTTTTTTATGATTCAGGTCTTATCCTTGTAGATTAGACGATATTCAGAGGAAAAAGTTGGTAAACTGCGGTTTTATTTCTGAGTTAGAATAGGCACGCCACTAAAGGTCACAATACTTGGCAGAACGGCATCATTTATGATAAAATTTTAAATGCTCTATTGAGGAACAAAATGATGAAAGCGATTATTAGGACAGGGGATGGAGGTCCAGAGGTACTGCAATTAGCTGATGTGCCTTCACCTGAACCAACTGAAATGCAGTTACTTGTGGACGTTAAAGCGACTGCTCTAAATCGCGCGGACCTTCTACAACGTCGTGGGGCATATCCGCCGCCACCGGGAGAATCCGAAATACTCGGTTTAGAAATTGCTGGCACGGTCTCAGCAATAGGATCGGCGGTACAGGGATTTAGCGAAAATGATCGCGTTTTTGGACTTGTTGGAGGGGGTGGCTACGCCGAACAGGCGGTTATTGATTACCGCATGGCTATGGTCATACCGGATGATTGGCGTTTTGAAGAGGCAGCTGCAATACCAGAGGTGTTTTTTACAGCAAATGAAAACATATTTACATTAGGACGGTTAACAGCTGGAGAGACAATTCTAATTCATGCAGGTGGAAGTGGAGTCGGTACTGCTGGTATTCAGATCGCAAAGCACGCTGGCGCGCGCGTTTTTGTCACCGCAGGGACACCTGAGAAAATTGATAACTGTATCACCTTAGGTGCGACAATAGGTATAAACTATAAGCAATCGGACTTTGTTGCTGAAATTGAGAAGTTGACAGATGGAGAAGGGGTAGATGTCGTATTAGACTTTATCGGTGCACCTTACCTAAGCCGCAACCTGCAAATTCTCAAAGTAAAGGGACGGCTATTGCAAGTAGGATTGATGGGTGGGGCTACCGCAGATATAGATTTAGGCGTGATCATGCGGCGACGGCTTCAGGTGATCGGCTCCGTGATGAGACCACAATCACTGGATGAAAAAATAGAAATCACACAACGATTTGAAGCACGATGGTTGCCAGCGTTAAAAAACGGTACACTCAGACCTGTCATTGACAAGGTATTTCCGTTAGCACACGTTTGTGAAGCACATGAATATATGGAAGCTAATCGTAATTTTGGGAAGATTATTCTGAAAGTATAGATATGAATTGTGAAGAAAAGCAGACCAGTTAACAACTAAATATAAACATTGGAATAGGAGATAAGTCGTTTTGTATACACGTTGTGTGATATATGCAATAGTCTTGTTCTGCTTTAGTGTTGTTGCGGTCGCGGATGTCACGCAAATAACCACTGCAAACGAGATCACCCTTAATTTCGAAATACCACAACTTGAGGTTACAGCAGTTGAACCTGAAGGAAACACAGCACAGCAAGGTATATACCACAATGTAGCTTATGCTGACTGTGGTTGGGTCCAAGAACCAGGGTATCCAAAATTACCAGTTACACGTGTGCTTTTAGCTGTTCCGCCAGACGCAGAATTGAACGATGAGAATATAGTAGTAAACGCCGGTTCATTGCAAAAGCAGAACGGTGTGAGGTTATTTCACAGTCAGAAAGATTTCTTGAATAATAGGCATTCCGACTCCGACTTTTATCCAGCGGTTCTTGCACGGATAGAGATGGATGGATACATCCGTTCCCAACGTGTTATCACCGTAGTTTTACATCCAGTCCAGTATAATAGTGTTACCCGTGAACTCCGTTCATATAACCGTCTCACTGTTTCCATACCCTATCGCACACACATGCCTGTACAGGGTATCGGTTCTACCAAAAACACGATTTCAGTGAATCAACAACGTCAGCTACATAGTATAGCATCTCCTTTCGAAAAGGTTTTTGCGCGGCACATCCTCAATTATTCGGATTACCTTACGGTTTTTAACGGAGGTAAGGGAATGAGTGAAGGTTCACATGCAAATATAGGTTCACTCAGGGCTGCACCATCTGCCCCAGGCTTGTCTAACGAAAGCCAACAGACACGATATAAACTCTATATTGATGAAACAGGAATCTACAAAGTAACAGCAACGTCTCTGAAAACGGACTGGGGTATTGACCTAATAGGTGTTGACCCTCGGAAGCTACGTCTTACCCACGGTGAACAGGAAATACCTATCTATGTAAGTGGTGCAGGTGATCGACGTTTTGACGCGGAGGATGCAATTTATTTTTTGGCGCACAGTTCCACTGATCCTGAGAGTCCCCATAAAAAGAACGCGTATACAATATGGAATATCTACTGGTTAAGCGTGGCATCAGGCGGACAAAATCCGTCGCGCCAGCAAAATAGTCGGGTGGCGCAGATTGATGCAAGCCCAAGCGATGCTACTGCTGTTCAGGTACCGACCTTCCGATCCCGTGTCGTTTTTGAGGAGGATCACCTTACAAACAATTTGGAGTTTGTCCATCCGGAAATTGTATCGGGAGGAGAAAAGCACAAATGGTTTGATGCGTTGGACTTTTGGTTTTGGGACGGTATCAAGAACTCAAGCGAGATTGGTGAGTTGCGTCTTGAATTTCCACTCTATGACATCGCGAAAAGTTTTGACCCACCACAGATACAGGTTGTTTTACAAGGCGGAACACCCGAAACGCATGAAGTCTATGCTGCCGTGAATAGTGTGCGAATTGACCATGCTATCTGGGAAAGTCAGGCACAGGTAACACTTTCAGAGTACCTACGAGTCTGGAATAACCTTAAAGATGCAGCCCAAGGTGAAATGAATGTCCTCTCTCTAACACGGATTGATACAACTATTGAAGAGGATACAACCCGTTATCCGTATCACATCTATCTCAACAGGTTCTGGGTTGACTATACGCGCCTCTTTTTAGCAGTGGATGATCAACTTCGCTTTGGAACACCTATCAAGACAGGACAGGACGATAAAAAGAAAGGCGTTATAAACCAATTCCGTATTGATGCGTTTCTTAATCCCGATATATCTGTTTTTGAAACAGATGGAAACACACTCACTGCTAAACTTCAAGGTGTAGATGTAACACGTCATGCAACCGATGGGGAGATGCGAGCACGACTTAGCGCATTAAATTCTGGGGACCTGCGAGCTGTAGCGAACAGTACATACACTGCGACTTTCCAGTTGCCGGACACCCGAACAACTGAGTTTATAGCCGTTTCAGATGCCGCACTTCGTACCCCTATTCAGATTGAGACCGTTCCACCGAGTGATTTACGTAGTACACTGAACGGTGCAGATTACATAATCATAGTGCATGCAAGGTTTCGTGAGGCAGCTGACAGATTGGCAAACTGGCGTGCCACGTCACAAGGTGGTGGATACCGCACGAAGGTTGTTGACATCAATGATATATACAACACTTTCGGGGATGGAAAAGTGCATCCAGTCTGGATAAAAAACTTCCTCACCTACGCATACAATAATTGGACACCCCCTGCGCTTTCATATCTCGTGTTTTTAGGAGATGGAACCTACGACTTTCGCGGTATAGATAAGGAGATACATTCTGAACCACCAGAAGTCGCAGGGTATATACCACCTCACTATATTACGACAGACTCGTTTGGCAGAACTTCTGCCGATCATTGGTATGCTACAGTCTCTGGACATGATGAATTTGTGGATTTCTATGTCGGTAGACTAAGTGTTGAAACTGTGGAGGAGGCGGATACCGTTGTAGACAAGATTATCAATTATGAAGGACAGCGACCTAACGGGGCATGGAGACGTCGAATTATATCCGTTGCTGATGATGAAGTAAGCAATCCGGGAGATCATATCTTCAAGAAAAGTCTTAACGAAATTGCAAAAGACCATACACGGCTTGGGTATGAGACCGTTGAAATTTATCTTGAGGATGTGATAGACGAAGTTGAGGCAAACCCTGAGCAGTTCTCTGATGCACTCCCCCGAAGTGTAGCAAAAGATAGAATCATCAAAGCTTTAGGTGAAGGTGCTGCTATTGCACAATATGCCGGTCATGGTGGACGAATTGTCTGGACCCATGAAATTATCTTCGACAATGCATCCGTAGATAAGGTACAAGAGACTGAACAGATCCCTTTTATGCTTGTGTTGAGTTGCTATAACGGATATTTTGATGCCCCCGGTGAACCGAGTATGGCGGAGAAAATGCTACGGAAGGAGAGAGGTGGAATTATCGGCATGCTTAGCGCAACGCGACTGACTTACGGTAGTGGAAACGAGGACCTTAACAGGATCATATTCGATATGTTATTCCAGCGGGATATCCGGCAACTCGGTCCGCTTAGTTTTGATTCTAAACTTGAGTACTTATTAACAGAAGGTACATCCCAACTGGATATTATGCTTGAATATACGTTATTTGGCGACCCGGCGTTGCGTATCGCTATGGCAGAATATGAAATCATGCCAGCAATTCAGACCAAGACTGTTAAAGCAGGTGATACACTCAAAATTGCCTCCGGCTACATTCAAACTGCACGTTATGATTATGCGCTTGGTAAGAAGGTTTTTACACGGAACACCAGTTTTGACGGTGACCTAACAGTTAAGGTGAGTTTTCCTGGTCAACAGTCTGTCGGAGTTGACAAAACTGGCGCACAACGGGAATACTACTCTGGTGATGTAGTCGTAACTGAAACGTTAAAAGTACAACGCGGGAGTTATCCAGAAGTTGAAATTGACGTGCCAGTTAACATCTCACAAGGGGATGCACATGTAGAGTATTATGCTGAAAACGCAACTGAAATCGCTGTCGGTGGTGATGGATTCACGGTGGAAGTGCCAAAGATACTTGATATTATACCACAGGTGATCACTAATCGAGAAACACCAGTATTAGGTCATGAAGGACCATTTACACCTCCTGACAGTACGCAGCAGGTGAACACGAACCCATCTGGTCAAGATATGATTGATATTTTTGCATACATTTCTGACGATAGCAGCGAAACGGTTTCTGTGTTGTTGGAATGGCGGAGTACCTTGAACCCAAAAAATAATCAAGTATTCCTTGAACCTACTGAAACAGTTCCTGAATCAGCATTTTCTAAAATAGCAACGGCTTCATCAACAACTGCCAGGTGGTGGAAGCTACCGCAACCCCTACCCGTGCCAACCGACGGATCCGCATTTCGATATGATATACAGGTTACGGATGCAGACGATAATGTTGTTACTTCTAATTATTTTCGCTTCTATCCTTATGTTTATCCCAACCTTTCTGTAGTCTATAATAGACGTTTCTCAGATTTTCAAGAGATCAACTATACCATGGACACAGCCGATGATGGTTCGCTCAGAAGTTTTCTGACAGTTGATATTGAATTGACTGGCACCGCTGGAACCGGGAATGAAGCCGTTTCCCATCCAAATATTTTAATGCCTGATCTGCTTGAGAAGGTAGGACTTTCCGATGTAGAAATCGAAGTGGCATTTTTTAGTGGGAATCCGGATATAGATGAGAACAGTGTTGTTGACCCGGACGCACATCTACTCGGCACTACAAAAATATCTCCAGACGATTGGATCGTACGGAATCCGCTTGTTCAACAGTCTAATGCCTATGAACCTGAACCCCTTAATGTTAATCCGATTGCGACTGTTTCTATTCCGATATCTTTACGTAATGGTATACATGACGTGTTTGTATATGTTGATCCCGTATTTAGCGAGTCTGAAAAACCCGGTACGTCATATGGTCTTGTGCTGGAAAATGAAGAACAGGATAACATCGGATACAGACAACTTACTGTTTCAGGTGACATTATTGGAGACGTGCCATTGAGAGTAAAAAGTGTTGATGGCGGTATACGGATATTAACGTCAGTAGGGGCCAATATCGTTAACCGAGAAGACAAACCTTTAGTTCTTACCGCATTACCTATTGTATCAGAAACGACGAATCCAAATTTCGCCTATTACCTCGGTGGAACAGGTGAAGTGCCATCTTTATATAACAACGGCACCACGCCACACCTACCCCCATATTTAACATGGCCACATATCAATAGCGAGAAAACAGAAGGATCACTGCTCCCAGTAACATTGCCGACGCGAAACGCTTTATTAGGTTATAGTTTGCACTTAGACACCGGAGAAACCGCAGGACAATGGTCAGTTAGAAATCAGGATGCAATAGCTAGTCCTATGTTCAAACTTCAAACACCTGTAACCGTTGAACTTGATTTTGATTTTACTGCGCTTCAACAGAACGTGATCAAGGAACTTTTTGGGACAGATGCAGATTTGTCCACCGAAGCGCAAAGTATGGAGACAACTCTTAACACTGCTTTAGAAGAACGTTCAAACAACATCGGGATATATCTCTGGCTCAATACGATAGAAAACTGGGTTCGTCTTGATTCTGAAATCAAGAAACAGGCTAACGGCAGTATCTATACATCAACACAAGTAGCTAAAATTCGTACCGAAAACGTTGGGGATGGCGCAATTGACAACGTTAATATTACATCCAGTGAAGTTAACATAGGAACCTGGTTGCTTTTATTCGATACACCGCATACTTACAGACTCCTATTTATACCCAATGTTTCTGATAACAGTTCAACTGGACAGGATCAGAGGTTAGAGGAAATAGCGAGAGATATGCATATTATCAGCTATAATAACATACAGACAAGTTTTCTCAGCAAGCTTGGATTTACTGTTGATATTAAAGGCGGAGAAACTCCTTTCGGTTTTGGCGATAAATTGGGTTTTAGAATGTCGCGAGTTCAAGGAGCAGGTGAACAAGATACCTCATATTATACATCCTATTATACAAGCAGGAATACCGGAAATGGAACAATTCAGTATCTTGACTTGGAGGCTGAGACGTCTATGCCACAGGATACTTGGCTAATCCTCTTTGTTTCTCCCACACAATTTCAGATTGAAGGGGAAAATAGTGGTGTATTGACACAGAATGGAACCCCTATCTATGGCACAGTCGGTACACCTTTTGAATATAAAGATTATGGATTGACTCTACTGATAACACAAGGTCCGGATGCTTTTAGTGCAGGTGACCGATTCCTGTTTAATACTGCTAAGGTTGGCACAGTCCAAGCGGATACTTCCTATTTAGGGACGCTCACTTGCCTTTATAGTGAGGATAGGGTGCCGCCGAACATACAGTTGACAATTGGTAACCAGCAGCACTTTATTTCCGGTTCATCGGTAGATGCCGCACCCCTTATTCAAGCAACACTCACTGACCCGCGCGGCATAGATTATCTCACCCGTCCTGTTACGTTTGCTTTAGGACGTTTTGACGCGTTTGAACCCATTGCTGAAACTGACTATAAAATGACACAGCATCCAGGTTCAAATCAGGTGGTATTGACGTATAATTCTCCTGAACTTGAACCCGGTGAGTATCAGTTGCGATTGGTAGCAAGTGACCTTGATGGTAATAAAGGTGAGAGCGAGATTAGCTTTCAAGTCCATAGTGCCTTACAGTTAGTGGAACCTCTAAATTATCCGAACCCGTTTACGCGAAATACTACAATAACCTGTGAGTTAACAAAACCTGCTAAGTCGCTTACAGTCAAAATATATACCCTCACCGGAAGGTTAATTAGGAAACTGGAAAGCGAAGCTCCTTCAGGATTTATCCAACTCAAGTGGGATGGTAAAGATGATGATGGGAACGAAGTAGCAAACGGTGTCTATTACGGTAAGATGATTGTTAAAAGCCTTGATGACGAAGATGACCAGACCCATATTTTGAAAATGATGAAATTGAAGTAAATTGCCAGCCGTATTATTTTAGAGAAATATGAGAAAATTACACCCCTTACTGCCCCTACTATTTTTCCTTGTGTGTTTCCTTTTTATGTTGGGAGTTATGCCTAAGGTTTCTGCGGAGACGTATACAGCAGACTTCCTTACATTCGGTACTGGCGCGCGTCCATTAGGAATGGGTAACGCATTCACCGCGATTGCTGATGAGGCAAGCACAACTTACTACAATCCTGCGGGGATCGCGCAGCTGACGCACCACGAATTCAATTTTATGCACGCCACGCTTGCCGACCTTGCCTCATACAATGTCGCAAGTTATATATATCCCTTTAAGTATAGTAAACAATCTAAAAAAATGACCTTCGGCATCAGTTGGCTCCGCGTCGGTGTAGACGACATCCCGATAACGGGAATACCTGTGACCACCAAAGCGATCGGTCCAAACAACCGTCCTTACGTCATCGGTACCTTTAGCAATACAAGTAATGCAATACTGCTGAGTGGTGCAGCACATCTCATTACTTTACCCCAAAATATTACTATTGATGTCGGAACCAGTCTGAAACTGCTTTATATTGATACGTATCGTAATACGAATGCTGTAGGTGGTGGGACTGATCTTGGTATTCTCGCGAAAACGAACCCAAATAAAGCTGCCGCTTTTTCCTTCGGTATCGTTGGGAGCGATTTCCTTACAACTAAACTCTATTGGAACACCCCACCCGCCAGTGAATATGGCGAAGGGGAAGGTGAATCGCCTCACACAGAAACGCTTTTACCGCGTCTGAAACTCGGTATCGCCTATCATCAGAAACTCGCCGTTTTCAACAGTAGGTTCACATTAGCTGCCGATGTAGACACCCGTAATGACTATGAATTCCATACGGGTGCAGAATACGTTCTATTTGAGTTGTTAGCGTTGCGTTGTGGACTTGATGGTAGGAATGGCACTTCTCGTGCGATGTATTTCACTGCTGGTGCTGGTCTCCAACTCCGTTTTGTGACGGGTGCAGCATTCCATGTTGACTACGCCTATCAGAGTCAGCCGGATTTAGGCATCAGCAATCGACTTTCTCTGAGGGTTAAGTTTTAGAATGGTCGTTTATGGATAAACGAACTTTCCTAACACCTTCCGACACGTTGCCCCTGTCGCATTAGGCACATTGGCAAAATTACCATGCACTGCTTCGTTTGCCAGAATAGCAAAACCGATTGCCTCTTTCGCATCTCCTGAGAGTCCTTTTTCTGCGATATCAACAACTGGGATAGGGTGAAACTTCTTAGCCAGACCTTCCATTATGAGAGGATTCTGCGCGCCACCACCACTAACATATAGGATATCTAAGGGTGAATTACCAACAACAAAATCCGTATAGTAACGTGAGATGCTTTCTACTGTAAATGTTGTAACCGTTGCGAGTCCGTCAAATTCAGAAATTCCGTGTGTCTGAATTTGTTGCCAGCAGTTATCTGCAAAAGTCGTACCGAACATTTCACGTCCTGTGGTTTTGGGAGGTGTTAATTCAAAGAACGGGTGCGCAAGCCATTTATCTAGGAGTGGTTTACATACTGTGCCTTTCCGCGCGAGGTTTCCGTTTTCGTCATAGTGTTTTGCACCAGCTGTAATTTTCTCAACACATGCATCCAGAATCATATTACCAGGACCTGTGTCCGATGCGTGAACTGCTTCAATGCCTTTACCTGCGGGTAATACTGTAAGGTTCGAAATTCCTCCGATGTTGAGCAGCCCGATTGTTTGCGTAGGACTATGAAATAGTAGATAATCGGGATAGGCAATTAGCGGTGCACCTTCACCACCCGCAGCGATGTCTGCAACACGGAAATCAGCAATGGTTGGAATACCTGTTTCATGTGCTATCACCGCAGGTTCGCCAATTTGTAGTGTGGCAGGTGTTGATGCAGACGGCATGTGGTGAATCGTTTGACCGTGTGAACCGATGAGATCAACTTGCGTAGGTGATACACCACTCTTTTCTAATACCGCCAATGTGCTTTCTGCAAATAGGCTTCCCAGCATAAAATTCATTTCACAGATGTCATCAACCCGTGCTGTTTCAACGTTAAATAGATCAAAGATTCTCGCGCGAATTTCAGGTTTATACGGGATTGTCTCAAATACAATCAGCTCAATTTCCGTGGTCAATCCTGATCCCGTAATATCAACAAGTGCAACATCAACACCATCAGCAGATGTTCCACTCATTAGACCGATAACAGTCTTTTTGTGTTTTTGTGGTAAAGTGTAAAATGGGTTCATGTTTTTGTAACGAAAGCAGTATTAATACAACAGATAAGGTTCTCGTCGTTCTCGGAATTCTCTTATTCCCGCTGACCATTCTTCTGTGATTTTCTCAACAGACGTACCCACCAAAAGTGCATTCCGAAGTGCATCACTTCCCGCCAATCTATCAAAATGTGCTTCCCATAGTTTAAAGTCATGAGGGAATTCATCACCTAATGTGCTTAACATCCATACTGTCAGTTCAATGGGACTAACCTGTTTTTTGTCAGTAATGTGTATCGCAACACCGTTGCACACTTCTCCCTCATATTTGGAGAACTGTGGTGTAAATACTATCGGACGGAAAAGAATACCCGGAAATTGTTTAGCGTTCAGTCGTGTTAACCACTTCTGATTGTCTATCCACGGTGCGCCGATGTGTTCAAAAGGTTTTGTTGTTCCGCGACCTTCGCTCAAGTTAGTGCCTTCAAATAGACATGTGCCTGGGTAGAGAGTTGCTGTCTCAAGTGTCGGCATATTGGGTGAAGGTGGCACCCAGAGAAGTCCTGTTTCGTCAAACCACATATTCCGATCCCATCCGAGCGTTTGAGCAATCTTAAGTGGAAAGGTAAACCCCTGTTCTGCATGAAATAGTTTGGCAACTTCACCTATCGTCAATCCGTACCGCACGGGTATGGGATAAGGTCCAACAAGAGATGCGTAGGATGGTTCTAACATCGGACCCTCTATATGGATACCTCCGATGGGATTTGGACGATCTGCAACAATGCATTCAACACATTTTCCTGTCTCTATTACATTTTCAAGTGCCTTCATGGTCTCAAACAACGTGCCGAGATAGGTATAATATCGCACACCTACATCCTGTATATCGTAAATGATGACATCAATGTTTTTAAGTATCTCCGTCCAATTAAGTGGTGTTGAACCGTAAAGACTATAAACTTGTAGTGTTGGCCTGTTACATAAGTTGTCTGTTTCATCCTGCCCCCCTTCTAAATTCTGACGGTACTGGGTGTTCGTTATCTTCACGCCGTCCTGTGCTGCCCCCCACAACCCGTGTTCAGGTGAGAAAAGCGCGACCAGATTGAATCCCTTTAACAGTTCAATCGTGTGTATCAAGTTTTCATCAACACCTGTGTGATTTGTTAGCAAACCAACAGATTTACCTTCAATCCATTCCTGATGTTCTGTCAATAGACGGGTTATACCGAGTGTTATCATCCGAAGATTATCCTATGAAACTGATTGCGGCATGCTATGATACTTGTGCTTTGTGCATCCGGATGAACCCGATTTGTCAAAAGGATCGCTGCGATACCCATCTCAAGGTCAATACGGATTGACGTGCCCGTGAAGCCTGTATGATACATTGCTCCATCAGAGAGGATATGCCAACCGATACTCCTTTGTTCGGTAGCATCGTTAGAGGTTTGCGGTATTGAAAGTTCATCTATACTTTCCGCAGACAAAAGTAGCGATCCATAGTTGAGTATCATTTGGCAAAAGGTGATAAGGTCTCTGGCATTGGAGAAAAGTCCTGCATTACCAGATATGCCTCCCAAATAGTTTGCATTTTCATCGTGTACCTCACCGATAATCACACCATCTCGCCAGGTATGTCCTTTATAGTATTTACCGTGTTGACTAGTGTTTATCATTCGGCGTTCAAAACTGTTTGAATCTTCTGTCGCTGCACAGTTATCACGCAATTGTGCTGGTGGATTATAATAGGTTCGGTTCATACCCAGTGGCTTGAAGATGTTCTCATAAGCTAATGTATCTAAAGGTTTCTCTGTGATGGCTGTGAGTATTTTCCCCATAAGGATATAGCCTAAGCAACTGTAGGTGACTTTCTCACCAGGGACAGATTCAAGTGGCATATTCCCCAAATGTTCTACTATATTTTCGGGGGACTCTGTTTCAATATAAAGTGGTTTCCAAGCGGGTAATCCGGAGGTATGCCTAAGCAGGTCTATACAAGTGATGTCGGGTTGATTGAATTCAGGAAGGTACTCCTGTACTGCTGCACCTAATGTTATCATGTCGGATTCAACGAGCTGCACGGTCAGTGTTCCGATGACGATAGGTTTTGTCAAGGAAGCAAGGTCAAACAACGTGTCGTTAAGCATCGGTGCCTGTTTGGGTGTTATAATCCGTTGTCCAAACGCTGCATGATAAAGCACTTTATCTTTCTCAAGTATTGCTATGACAGCACCGGGAAATACCTTTTCGGCAATTTGCTTATTGATAAATTTGGCTATGCGTTTTGAAATATTTTTAGTGTTAATCATCTTCTGGTGCTTTGAGGATTTCTGCAATACGTTCAGCAAATCGGAATGCGCTATTGTCTTCAGGTGCGTAGCCAATCACCTTCCGTGCGTTTGCGATACTCCAAAACTTATGTGAGTTGTCGCTGATGCCGTAGAATATCTGGAACGGTATACCGTTTTCGTCTTCAATATTCTCTGTCTCAATGCTTTTGACAAAGAGTTGTACTTGATCGCGAACACTCAAGTATGCGCCGAGTGCGCGGTGCATTTTGTGATAATTGTCTGCTGTGATGTCATTCATATCGGTTTCTCTTGGTGCCCCAATACGTATCTGTATATTTTGCACAT
>VXOP01000257.1 GCA_009839975.1 Candidatus Poribacteria bacterium | reverse complement strand
ATAAATAAAATGAAAGTAGGTAAATAAAAGCACTTATGTAGGAAATTCTATTTTCATTATGAGAATCTAAGTTGTAATTATTGATAGTATATTGGTTATTTGTTGTGTGAACCTCTTATTCTCGGACGACCTTAAGTAGTATTTCTATTGTGTCAGAAAGGATTTGTGTTTCCGTTTGTATTTCGTTATCAATGACAGAAACGTTCTCTCTGATTACGGTCACAACAAGTTGAATGACTTCAACTTTAGCACTATCGCCATCTAATGTGTCGGGTGCTGTCCATGTGACTGATAGCTCGTCATCTGAAGAGAGGGACCCGTATCCCGTAATGTTAAGCCAGTTTAATGTGACGCTTGTTCCTGTCACACCTTGAACTGAGGCAGTGATTTCTACTTTCTCACCCGGTTTTACTGTCTTTTGTGTAACAGTTACTGTTACGTCAAGTTCACCTGTATTATCGGTATTGTCTCTGGTCTGTGTGTCATCTGATTCAACGCCTGTATCATCCATAGTGTCTGAGTCGGATACAGGATTTTTGAGGTTACTTCCACCGCATCCCGATATGTTAAGTGTCAAACCGATTAAACAAACACAATAAACCAATCCAAGTAGTAGAGACTTTTGCATGAGTCCACCCATTAATTGTCTTTAAGGTAGAAGTTACCTTAAAATTCTGTCTGTCTAATTTCTGCGCTACTGAACAATCAATCTATTCAAGAGTAACTTTTCCCGTTTAATATTCTTGATAAAACAAGGCATTAATTAATACGGAAATTTACAGTCAAGGGTTACAAATAAATAGGTGAAAACTCAAAAGTCATCTATCAGGAGAAATTTCCTGATAATGTATTGTAATTTATCTGGCGGTACTTTCCATTTGCTCGCGTAGAAATGCTAGGATGTTGGCAATATCTTGGTCGCTGAGAATATCGGATGCATAGAATGGCATGAGTGAACCGCCACCTCTAATTTTGGTTGCCCAACGAATGATAGTTTTATCAATATCGCGTGGTGGTCGTGTTCTCACGAGTTGGATACCGATCCCTGCCTTTTTCGGTGTTGGGTGGCAAACGACGCAAGCGCGTCCCCAGAGTTCCCATCCTTTTTTGGTGTCTCCGGTCATAGCAGCGATCTTTTCTCCTGCTTCAGTCTTTGCCGTAGCATCTAACATTTGCATTTCAAATTGTGGACCCTTTTTACCATCAGAAATTGCCTCAAAGTATGCCATGAGTGCTTCTGCATGTTCTGCTGGGATTGCTGTTGGGTTAACTTTAGATTCTGGTACTTTCTGTAAAAAGTGTTGGTAACAGAAACCACCGCCCCCTGCAGCTCTTGCGAAATCTGCACCTTTAATCATACCCCCCTTTGCGGAACCACGTTGTGGAACACCGATAACACTATGTCCGGCACGAATTACACCGTCAGGTTCAGCTTCATCATCAAAATCTGCATGACAATTTGCACAAGAGAGGCCGGTTGCAACTTTAGGATTGATAGTTCCCTTAAACGTTGGATCATGGAAAAGTTCACGTCCAAGTTGTGCCTTATCTGACAACTGTTGTGCTTGTGTCAAGAATACTAAAACTGTTATCAGCATTGCAGCAATTGAGAACGAAACAAATTTGCGCATCAAAAATCTCCTTTACTTGTTAAATAACGTTACTATTGTATATAAGAAAAAAAAATTTGTCAAGTAAAATGTTTAAAAAAGATGCATGATGATTTCTACAAATTGATTTTTACAGATTTTAGGGGTTATTTATAGTGAACTTTAGTATTAATGAAACACTCCACAACGGGTGAGGAGACCTCAACTATAACGGGCGAGGAAACCTCGCCCCTACGTTGGGTGGTCTTCGTCATCGTTGTACGGGGTGAAATGTCGCATTAATTATTAACTTCACTATAGCAGATCTCAAATTGCGAAAAACATTCAAGATGCGGATAAGTGGCATTGGCAATATTATGACCACACATATATTTCGTCATCGTCGGGTGAATATCCGATAAATACTGCTAATACTATCCTTGCTCGCGTGCCTTTGACAGGGGGCACCTCGTGGATACAACGGGTATTGAAAAAGTAAAGGTCTCCTTGTTCTAAGTTGACTCGGTAGTGTTCTATTTTGTTTTCGGTTGCATACGTATCAAAAGTCTCTTCTGCAATATAGGGTTGTATATCTTCTGACCAGAGACATCTATGCAGTATGGCTTGAGTCCCCTCTCCAGTTTCATCAGCATTTTGAATGCATAGTACACCTGCGAACTGATGTTTAAAACGATAGACAGCATAATCTGTGCGTTGTTCGCGATATTTCACACTATCTATGTGGGGTTTATAGCTATGCGTTTCGTAATGGATACGAAATATTGCTGGTCCGTATAGAGAGCCATCGGGTTCGCGAGCAACTTGAACATCCTTACCAGGGGAAAGTGCGGATAAAGATTGATAGATCAGGTCTACAGGATTATCATATCCATCAAATAGAGATTGGAACAGATGGTGGGTCGCCTCAGCGGTTGATTAACAGTGGTGTTTTTTCTTGATTTTTCAGGGTATTTTATGATATAA
>VXOP01000297.1 GCA_009839975.1 Candidatus Poribacteria bacterium | reverse complement strand
ACTCCTACGATGAGTCTTATTAGTAGAATTACCTGATTATTTATTTAATCTTCATTTCCCCGCCCGACACTAAAACAAAACGGAGGATGAAATAATGGATAAACGTGTTCTTCTGATGGTTACACTATTGCTATTGTGTGCTTTGATTTCTTTACAGCAAGCCGCTGTTGCAACAATAATAGAAGTTGTAGGCAGATCAACTCAGCGCACTGTCACAACGGATACTGATGATATAACTTTTACTGTACGTTTTACAGGTGAATCCGGAGAGAACCGTGCATTTGCTTTGGAGGCTGGTGGACTTAGAACAAATACAAATCCACTACTTGTCACAGTTGGACTTAGTACAGAGGCCCTTTTTGTTAGAGGTGGAAGATCGTACGATGTGACAGTTACGGTTGCACGGTCGCAAATCCCAACTGCTCGGGACACAATTAATATCACGTTGGCAGGAGTGGATGTTCTTGAGACGTCTTACGTCTTTCAAGTCAGTCTCACTATTGCAGTTAGACTTCCTACTGACCCTGTTGCTGATATAAGTTTGGGTATTGATGGAACTGGAACGAAGTCGGTATCACCAAGCGAAATTGAAGATGTAATTTTTACGTTAACACTTGATAACGATGGTAATACGAGTGATACAGTAAGTGTAGCGGTCATAGTTGATGAACTTTCTTTTTACGATGGTCTGGACGTAGATGACGAGACGATTCAAGCAGACTTAACATTATTGGCACTTTCAAGTACTTCGGTAACGGTTGCGCCGGACGTCCAAAGCACATTGACCTTAACAATCCCCGCGAGTCTCATCGAGACATACAGTAGGTATTCTGCTACTGTCAGAGCGACTTCCGGAACCGACAGTGATTTTACTTCCACCATTAAAGTGTCGGTGAATGTCCGCGCTATGACAAGTAGTATTGTGTTAGAAGGCTTAGGTGCTCTAACGCAGACCTCTAATACGAGTGATACTGACGATATAACTTATACTTTGCGTGTAACAAATACTGGTGACAGTTTGGACGCGTTGGAATTCTCAATGCTCAGCGATTCTATTGATACCGCGACATTAGATCAAACCGAGCTCACGCTTTTTCCAGATAGCTATGAAGATATTATATTGACGATTCCACGCACCGCACTATCGGAACCCGGTACATATCAAATCACAGTCTTAGCAGAATCACATAATGATAGTAGTGTAATCGTTAACGTTGTCACCGAAACCATCATCACAGGCGAGGCACCATCGGAAACTGACGAAACGGATGAAGATGGTGAAGATGGTGAAGAAGATGAAAATGGTGAAGAAGATGAAAATGGTGGAGCAGAGGGAGACAGTGAAACAGGTGGGACTGATGAAACAGATGAAACCCAAACTGAACAGGCTACCTACAGAGTCATCTTAAGCGAGTTTATGTTTGAGGCAGGCGGGGATGAATCTGGATTACCCCAATGGATTGAAGTCTATAACAATGGCAGCACAGAGGTTAACCTGAGTGGATGGAAACTCCTTTGGAAAAGTCTACAGCCTGCACCCTTAGAATTGACATTTGCGTTTGATAAGGAATTCCGCATCCCACCAGAACAAGCGAGATTGATTGTTACTGCTTTAGGTAGACATTCAGGGGGCGGTAATCTTTCAGATGATGCCGTCTATCAATTACCGCTTTTGTATTCTGTAGGACTTGAGCAAGAGATGATAGTCAGTCGATTCCAAAGTATTACAGGGGGTGGATTTTCTCTTAAACTGACAAATTCTCAAGATACCCTCGTTGACGAAATCGCGACGCTTATAGGTAATGAGAAGACATGGGATCTTCCAGAAACCTTGATTGAAGGTGTCCGGAGTTCCCTGATACGTCGTTTTGACGAAAAAGTGCCACGTGCGGGGACAGAAAGGCGCGGTTGGATCCGTGCTGTTGACACAAAAAACCTCATCGCAGGCATCTACTACGGCAGTCCGCAGGATCTCGGTACGCCGGGGTATCGACGTGGCAAACCTTTACCTGTGGAACTTTCACATTTCTCAGCAAAGTTTGTTACCGATGAGGTGGTTATCAGCTGGACAACGGAATCTGAACTGAATAATGCAGGATTCGATATATTCCGTAGCACCTCACGTAACAAGAACTTCCAACACATCAACCCTAAGTTGATTCAGGGTGCTGGCACTACTGGTCAACGAACCCACTATCAATTCATTGACAAAACCGCTAAACCCGAAGTCGTTTATTACTATCGGCTTGAGGACGTAGACCTCACGGGTACACGTGGTATTCAGACAACGGTCCGGTTACGGGGTGTTATTGCACCGACCGGCAAACATTTAATAACATGGGGCACACTCAAGGGCAATAGATAGTCCATTAGAGGTATTCGTTTATTACAATGTTCGTAGGTCGGGTAGAGCGAAGCGAAACCCGACAATATTAGGGTTTCATGGGCAACGTGTCCAAATCAACACTAATAGACGGGCGGGGAACCCCGCCCCTACGACTTGTTTCATGGGCAACGTGTCAAAATCAACATCAAATGCACTTTTGGTATCTGTCGGGTTTAGCTTAGCTATACCC
>VXOP01000203.1 GCA_009839975.1 Candidatus Poribacteria bacterium | reverse complement strand
TGTAAGGACATCGGTATGTTGCTTGTTCGTCTGCATGGACGACGAGTTCTTCAAATATCTCTGTTATTTTATTGAGACGTTTTTCGTATTCTTTCTTGTCTATTTTTTTCATCTAATATCCATTAGTTGACTTAATACCATTCTTCATCAACACTTTCAAGAAACTGTTTTGCAAGAGCGACACAAGCCAATGCATCTTTGCCGTATCCATCGGCCCCCATATCGTCAGCGAATGTCTGTGTAACAGGTGCGCCTCCAACCATAATCTTTACTTCTTCGCGCAAGTCTTCATCAATAAATGCGTCGATAGTTTTTCCCATATTTGGCATTGTCGTTGTTAACAATGCAGACATACCTAAGATGGGTGCTTCGTATTCTTCCACAGCATCAATGAACTCATCTTCAGAGGTATCCACACCCAAATCGTGGACAACGAACCCCGCGCCGCGCAGCATCATGATACACAGGTTTTTTCCGATGTCGTGTAGGTCACCTTTAACTGTTCCCATTATGACTGTACCGATAGGTTCAATCCCGGAGTCAGACAGGATCGGTTCTATATGTGCCATACCTGCCTTCATTGCTCTTGCACATGCGAGTACTTCTGGAACAAATATGAAGTTCTCACGGAACTTTATACCGACTATCCCCATGCCTAATATAAGACCGTCATCCATTATCTCAAGAGCTTCGATACCATCTGCAAGTGCTTCTTCTGTAAGCGTATCCACCGTGTGATGGTCACCATCTATCAGTGCAGCAGCGACATCCTGCATATTGGGGGTTGCCTGCGAAAACATCTGAATAAATCGTTGAATTTCGTCAGGTTGTTCAAGGTATTCTTCGATTTCTTCTCTGATGAATTCGTTAGCAATATCATTAATTGATGCCACAAGTTGTATACTCCTTCTTGTACCTATAAAATATCACACCCTTATGAAAATTTCAAGTCTTATATTGTTTGGGGTTTGGATTACTTTTCAAGACATTTTAGAAACTCCAACCTTCCCGCTCCATGAATCCTTGAAGGTTTGTGCAATTAACTTACTACTCTTTTCAAGGAGATAGCCCCAGTTTTTCATAAGATGCAGCGGTTGGGAAAATCTTACCGGGGTTACAAAGACCAGTCGGATTGAAGACTTCCTTAACATCTTTCATTATTTGTATGTCTGCTCTGCTAAAGATCAATGGCATGTAGTCCATCTTCTCAACACCGATACCGTGTTCACCTGTTATTGTGCCACCGACTTCGGCACACACTGTGAGTATCTCTTTGTTGACATGTTCAACTCTTTCACATTGATCAGCGTCGCGTTCATCAAACAGTACGATTGGATGAATATTACCATCACCTGCATGGAACACATTCGCAATTGCAATCTGATACTTTTCAGAAATCTCAGAAATCCTGCGTAACACCTTTGGTAAAGTTGTGCGTGGTACAACGCCATCTTGTGTGATGTAGTTTGGTGCGAGTCTTCCGAATGACCCGAATGCGCTTTTCCGTGCTTTCCAAAGTTCCTGTCTCTCTTCATCATCCTTTGCGTAATTTACCTCACGTGCGTGATGCTGTTTGAATATTTCTATAATCCTGTCAGTCTGATTCTGCATTCCTGCTTTAATCCCATCAAGTTCAACAATCAGAATGGCTTCAGCATCAAGTGGAAAACCGAATTGGAATGCCTCCTCTAATGCTTTTATGACAAGAGTATCCATCATTTCAAGGGCAGCAGGAATGATGCCGTTCCCAATAATAGTTGAGACAGCATTTGATGCATCGTCCATATTGTCAAATACTGCAAGTGCTGTCTGATACGCTTGTGGGTTTCGCGTGAGTCTTACAGTCGCTTTCGTTACAATACCGAATGTGCCTTCAGAACCGATCATAAGTCCGCGCAAATCATATCCAGGAACTTCTTCAACTTCACCACCGAGCTCAATAATTTCACCGTCTGGCATGACAACTTCCATGCCGAGTATATGATCAGAAGTAACGCCATATTTTAGGGTATGGGGTCCCCCTGAATTCTCAGCGATATTTCCCCCTATTGTACAGGCTTTCTGACTTGATGGGTCTGGTGCATAGTGATATCCGTGCTTTTGCACTGCCTGTGATAGTAATAGATTGACCACTCCGGGTTCAACGACCGCGTATTCGTTTTCAATGTCTACCTCTAAGATACGATCCATCCGATTGAGTGCAATGATAATACCCCCTTGAACAGAAAGCATCCCACCACTGAGACCTGTACCACCACCTCGTGCGATGAAGGGGGTACTGTGTTTGTTTGCTAATTTCACAATATCAGACACTTGCTGTGTTGTATCTGCAAACACAACGACATCAGGTAGTGCTTTGAATGAGGGTGCTGCGTCACATTCGTAAACGGAGAGTGCCGTTGCATCTGTTAAAACATTCTTTTTCCCCAATAGATCGATGAGTTCACTAATGAGTTGTTGCTGCAGTTCCATTTTAATTTCCTTATTTACTGTCAATTCTCTTGTTATTCAGATTAACATATTTCTGAACGTTTGTCCAATTTTTTACCTATTGACAAAAAGTGCAATCTTAGATATTATATTCAAATG
>VXOP01000414.1:15924-24273 GCA_009839975.1 Candidatus Poribacteria bacterium | reverse complement strand
TATAATAGACCTTATTGCAGCATATCCTGTCCATATTGTGACTTTTTTAGGATGCCTCTTACTGCTTAAATTGGTTATTCCCAAACGTAAAAGACGACCTAAGCACATTTCCGTTTCATCTGAATCTACTGCTAAAAAGACAGCTCTCACACAAGACGAAAAACGACGTTTGGTTGAAAAAATAAATGAGAACAGATGGAGTTATCGCAAGAGACATGCAGAAATTGATGAAAAAAACAATCTTATGATTTTCGCAACAATCATCTTGATAGGTCTTTCGCTCCTATTTATGTTCGGTCTCATTAAGGCACAGTTTCAAAAGTACTTTCTTGCACTCATACTACTGTTTATAGTCGGTGTAATACTGATGAAAGTCTACAAGTATTTTATGATCTACTGGAAACGTAAAAAAGTCTAACATGTCCAACCAACAACAGAATCAGCCCCTAAAAGGTATAGAGACATTCAGTTGGAAAAAATGGGATGCTTGCACGCATTGTGGTCTTTGTCTTCCTACCTGTCCAACCTATAGCGAATTAGGATTAGAAACCGACTCTCCAAGAGGACGATTATATCTGATGGGGAGTGCCTTCAAACAACAAGACCCAACACCACTCACCGAGGAGTGGGAAGAATACATCTACAGGTGTTTGGACTGCAGAGCATGTGAGACTGCTTGTCCATCAGGTGTCCACTTCGGTGAACTTCTTGAAGAGGCACGCGCTATCTATGAACGCAACGTACACCGACCCTTATCTTACCGTTTCTGGACAAATCTTGTTTTCAAACAGATACTCACCAGCAAGGAAAGGTTAGACTGGATCTTTGAGTTGATGTGGCTTTATCAAAGACTCGGAATTCGATGGTTCGTGCAAAAAACCGGACTCCTAAGACTGATGGGAAATATTGGAAAAATGGAGTCCTTACTGCCAACAATTCCCCATCCAAAACAGAAATATACAATACGTGATGTTACACCTACTGAAGGTGAAACCCGTTACCGAGTGGGGTTTATCCCTGGATGTATCATGAACCAGGTCTTCACTGAAACCAATTTGGCTACGATACGTGTTCTGACTGCAAACGGTTGCGAAGTTGTTACGCCACGAGATCAGACCTGCTGTGGTGCGCTGCATCTACATAACGGTATACGCGATGTTGCTGCAGAACTCGCAAAACAGAATATTGACGCGTTTGAGAAAGAAAACTTAGACGCCATCATCATCAACTCAGCGGGGTGTGGCGCAACACTGAAAGAGTATAAAGCACTCCTCAAAAGTGATGCTGAATATGCAAAGAAGGCAGAGAACTTTAGCAACAAAATGCAAGACATAAGTGAATTCTTAGCCGCAATTGAGATAATACCCCCTAAAGGAGAAATACCGAAAAGAGTAACTTACGATGAACCGTGTCATCTCTTACACGGACAACGGGTGAAATCACAACCCCGAAAAGTCTTGCAAGCAATACCAGAACTTGAACTGATCGAATTGTCAGAATCAGAATGGTGTTGTGGGAGCGCGGGTATTTACAATATCACACAACCCGAACTTTCACAGGAGATACTTGAACGCAAAATGACACATATCGCAGATACTGATGCTGATATTGTCGCATCTGGAAATCCTGGTTGTTTACTCCAAATACAACTCGGAATTCAGAAACACGGTTTAGATATGAAAGCAATGCATCCCGTTACGCTCCTTGACTACGCTTATCGTAATATCCCTCCAAACGAATGGGTTGAAAATAATTGAGGTGTGTGCAAAAAGAATTCAATCTCAAATATGTGCTTAAAAGTAGTAGGCACACGCCGTGTGCCGTTATAACCACAAAAAACGTGACAACTTTGCAAATTAATGGTAATATTATAACATGGTTTTATCAAATGTGGACATACTACGATATATTAATGAAGACAAAATAAGAATAACACCAGAACCTGATTTAGAAACCCAATTAGGGAGTTGCTCAATTGATTTTCGATTGGGGAACACATTTCAAGTTTTTGAACATAGCAAATATCCTTATATTGATCTGAAGACAAAGGTGGGGGCTGATGATTTGATGCGGAAAGTTGATGTCCCTAACGGTGAAGCATTTACGATGCAACCGGGAGAGTTCGTTCTCGCAGCAACACAGGAAAAACTGGAATTAGCAGACGATGTCATGGCAAGACTGGAAGGCAGAAGCAGCCTCGGTAGACTCGGAATTATCGTCCACAGCACTGCCGGACTATTTGACCCAGGGTGGGTTGGTAACGCAACCTTAGAACTCGGAAACCTCGGACGCATGCCTGTAAAACTATATCCGGGGATGCGGATTTGCGCTTTTACTTTTGAACCACTCTCTTCGCCATCAACTTTACCTTACCGAGAAAAACCTGCGAACAAATACGCAGGACAAGACGGTCCTGAAACAAGCAGATTTGCCGAAGACGTGGAATTTCAGGACGAAGATGAAGGAACTGCATAATCGCTAATTCTGCTGAAATATTGGGCAATTCTATGCCTAATAATTTAGCAAAATATATAAGGTTTGTATGTGTTTTCTATGAATGACCTGTAGATTAAAATCGTTGTCGTTACACAGCATATCAGTGTTTACTTTTACTACTTTGTCAATGATCTGGTTTGTAAAACATTGTCAATCATCAACCCAAAAATTGGCATAAACTTTGCATAGTCTATTACGTGATTCTTGTCAAATGCAATAGATCATACATTCGAATCTGACGAGACATCACGACTTAAAATTATGACATATATTTCATTAGGAGGAAATGCGAATGACACCAAGTGAGGTGGTTGCACTTGCAAAAGAACAAAATGTTAAAATAGTTGACCTCAAATTCATGGACCTACCAGGGATGTGGCAACACTTCTCTATTATGGTTGATGAATTGAGCGAAGACTTGTTTACTGAAGGTATTGGTTTTGATGGATCAAGCATCCGAGGTTTTCAAGCCATCAATGAGAGTGATATGCTACTCTTCCCTGATCCAGCAACAGCCCTGGTTGATCCTGTCTGCAAGGTGCCAACATTAAGTATTACATGTAATATTAAAGACCCGATTACATTGGAGAATTACACACGCGATGTCAGACACATTGCCCAGAAAGCAGAGTCTTATCTACAGTCAACAGGACTCGCTGACATCAGTTATTGGGGACCCGAAGCAGAATTCTATCTCCTGAACGACATCCGATATGCACAGAATCAACATTCTGGTTTCTATTTTGTTGACTCCGTTGAAGGTAGTTGGAATTCCGGTAAGGAAGAAAACCCAAACCTTGGATATAAACCGCGATATAAGGAAGGGTATTTCCCTGTTCCACCCTCAGATACACTTCAAGACATTCGATCCGAGATATGTTTGAAGTTGATTGAATCTGGTGTTGATGTAGAAGTTCATCACCATGAAGTTGGAACTGCCGGACAAGGTGAAATTGATATCCGTTTTGATACACTTACCACTGTTGGGGATAAGATCGCTCTGTATAAGTATATCGTAAAGAATGTTGCCCGTTCACACAATTTGGTAGCGACTTTTATGCCTAAACCCCTATTCCAAGATAACGGGTCAGGTATGCATGTTCACACCAGTTTGTGGAAAGATGGAAAGAATATCTTCTTTGATTCACAAGGATACTCACTCTTGAGTGAAACAGCACTCTATTATATCGGTGGATTGCTCAAACATGCACGTTCACTTTGTGCCATAATCGCACCCACCACGAATTCCTACAAGCGACTTGTTCCGGGTTATGAAGCACCTGTAAACATTGCTTATTCTCAAAGGAATAGAAGCGCGTGTGTCAGAATTCCGGTCTATTCTAAGAGTGAAAAAGCGAAACGCGTTGAATTCCGCACACCCGATCCTTCATGTAATCCATATCTCGCGTTTAGTGCGTTGCTCATGGCTGGTCTTGATGGTATTCAGAACCGAATTCATCCAGGAGACCCCTTGGATAAAGACCTTTACGACCTTGAACCAGAAGAACTGGATGAGATCGAATCCACCCCAGCTTCCCTTGGAGACGCACTTGATGCACTTGAAGATGACCACGAATATCTTCTCAAAGGCGATGTGTTTACTGAAGATGTGATTGATGTCTGGCTTGAATACAAACGGGAAAATGAGGTAGATGCAGTTAATATGCGTCCACATCCGTACGAGTTCTTCCTCTATCACGATATATAGAAGCTGCTCACAATATCTTTTATGAAACCTTACGGCGAATCTCTGTATCCGCCAAGACAACCCTATCCAATTTGCGTAGGTATTAGGAGAAATTCCAATGGTAAAATTAGAGTGTATTATCAGACCCTTCAAACTGGAGGAAGTTAAAGAAGCTCTCAGCAATGTCGGTGTCCGGGGAATGACTGTCAGTGAAGTCCGCGGATTCGGACGGAGCCGTGGGCATACCGAGCTCTATCGGGGAAGTGAATATACGATTGAGTTCGTCCCGAAGTTGAAAATCGAAATCGTCGTCGCAGAAGAAAACGTAGATAAAGTCGTTGAGGCTGTTCAACAAGCAGCATCGACCGGCAAAATCGGTGACGGGAAAATATTTGTCATACCTATTAGTGAGACAATCCGAATACGAACAGGTGAAAGAGGTCCCGCCGCCATCTAAATATATTGCTGTAAGACATAACGTTAAAAAGTAAGGACAGGTACTTATCCTTGTCCTTACTTTTTAACTTGCCTTACGTTACGGAGTTGTTGTCCTGTCACCAAATGCTGATGCAACAAGCACCAAATCTAAAATGTCAATAATTCCATCACCATTAACATCAGCTGCACTGTGTCCCTGCTGACCAAAGTTTGACGCAACAAGCGTCAAGTCAAGAACGTCAACAACACCATCAATATTAATATCTTCGCGCGAATGTAAGGGTGTGATATTCCACAATAAAACCGTCCCATCACTACCCCCACTTGCGATTGTTCCGCCATCCGGACTAAACACAACACTATTGACATCACCAATGTGTCCAGTGAGTATGTCAAGGTGTCGTCCTGTTTCAATTTCCCAAAGACGAAAAGTACCATCCACACTCGTACCACTTGCGATTGTCCTACCATCCGGACTAAAAGCAAGACTATTCACCTGAAATGCATGTCCAATCGGTGTTCTGAGACGTTGCGCAGCTGTTTCAACATCCCAAACACGTATTTTCCCATTGCTACCACCGCTTACAAGGGTCTTGCCATTCGGATTGAAAGCAAGACAAAAGACAGAAGATGCATGACCTAAAAAAGTAGAGAGATGTTTTCCTGTAGACGCATCCCATAGACGTATGGTCTGATCCTTACTCCCACTTGCGATTGTCCTACCATCCGGGCTAAATATAACACTATAAACTTCATCTCTGTGCCCCATCAAAGTAAAAAGGTTTGCCCCTGTTTCCACATCCCACAGACTAACACTATTATTCTCACTACCACTTACGAGTGATTTGTTATCCGGACTAAAGGCAAGACTATAGACTTTCGGGCGCGACTTTTCACTCAAGGTGTGGATTTTTTCTCCTGTTTCCAGATCCCACAGATTAATCAATCCACTAACATCATGTGCAATTGTCTTTCCATCTGAACTTAGCACTACATTATTTGAATACGACCCATAAGGTAAAATTCGGCTGCTTTGTTGTCCTGTCTCCACATCCCAAAGACGTATCAAGTCATTATATCCGCCACTTACGATTGAGCTTCCATCTGGACTGAAAACCACACTATTAACATGCCTCGTATGGCCTGTAATCATGTTGATAGGCTCTAAGGTATCTACTTTCCACAACTGAATGGTATAATTATCACCCATGCCAGCAAATACTTTTCTATTTGAACTGAATGCTATTATTCTATGTAAACCGTCAGGAAGGGTGATTGTGCGTACATGTTCTCCCGTTTCAAAATCCCAAAGAAAAATAGTTTCTTGACGAACAGTCTTCACATACTGAAATCCATTATCATACTCAAATAAAAGTGTCTCTTCTGAAATTACCGGGTATTCTTGGATCTCGACACCAGTATCCACATTCCAAAGACGGATGGTTTTATCCCCGCTCCTGCTAGCAATTGTTCTACCATCCGGACTCAACATCACATTGTAGACCCGATCTGTATGTCCTGTTAATGTTCTGATGTGTGCACCAGTATCCACATTCCATATACGTATGGTGCGATCATCACTACCACTAACAAACGTTTTACCATCTGGACTAAACACAACACTATTGACATCATTCGTATGTCCTACAAAATAGCGAAGATGTCGCGCGGTATCAACATCCCATAGACTGATAGCGCGCTGTCGACCTAAAACTACCACTGTTTTTCCATCGGGACCAAACACGATGTCTGTTATCCAACGGTAATTCACATTGATTGTACGTAAATATTGTCCTGTCTCGGCATTCCATATACGTACGGAGCGGTCTAAACTACCACTTGCAATTGTTTTTCCATCGAGACTGAAAGATACCGTGCTAACTTCATCATTATGTCCTGTGAGTAATTTTAGAACATCTCTTGTCTGTGCATCGTAAACCCAAATTCCTATTGAACTTGCAACAGCCAACCGTTCAGCCTTTGGGGAAAGTGCTATATCATTTATCTTGCCTTTACCAAGACGCAATTCTGCCCCTTCCGGCAGCTTTAAAAAACTTACATTCTCAGCATAGATCATGGAGGTGGATGCAAGTACACTGAATATAAAGAATAACGTCAAAACTCGTTTTTGTATCATTATCGTCTCTCTTCTACGGTTTAGTAGTTTAGATTTACTTTTTTGCTACCAACCTATTCCAGACTTTCTCTTAAAAAGCAGCAGCGACCTGCACTAAATCCAAAATATTCACAAAACCATCTCTATTGACATCAACTTTATTTTCACCTTGCTGACCGAGATTAGATGCAACCAGTGTCAAATCAAGGACGTCAACAACACCATCTGCATTCACATCTTCGGGTTGTAGTGAAGCGAAAAAATCCCACAATAGCACTGTCCCGTCATTACTACCACTTGCAAGTGCACTTCCATCCGGACTGAAGACAACGCTGTTGACATCCGACAGATGACCCGTGAAGGTGTGAAAGTGTTCTCCTGTCTCCACATCCCAAAGATAGATAAGTGTATCGCGTCCTCCACTGGCAATTGATTTCCCATCTGGACTAAATGCTACGCTATTAATCCAGTAATCATGCCCTGTGAAAGTGCGGATGTGTTCTCCTGTATTGGCATCCCACAAGCGGATAGTATCATCCCAACCCGCACTTGCGATCTGCTTGCCATCGGCACTAAACACAACACTTTCAATCCTTTCTGTATGTCCAGTTAAAGTTTGGATTAGTTGTCCCGTATCTGCCTCCCACAAACGGATGCGGGTATCTTCACTTCCACCTGCAATTATCTTTCCATTTGGACTAAATACAACACTTCTGACATCAGTAGAATAACCTGTTGAGGTACTTCCTTTGAGAGTACGAATGAGTTGACCCGTGTTAACAACCCACAAACTAACAGTTCTATCTCCATCCCCACTTACAAGTGTTTTACTATCAGGACTAAATGCGACACTCAGAACTGGACTAAAATTCACTCTATACACATTTAGAGGCCGCAGATATTCTCTCGTACCAGCATCCCAAAGACGGATAGTGTTATCCCAACTTCCACTTGCAATTGTTCTGTTATCCGGACTAAACGCAACGCACATCACATCATCTGTATGACCGGTGAAAGTTTGGGTGTTTTGTCCAGTATCTACTTCCCACAAATGTATAGTGCTGTCACCACTACCGCTTACAATTCTCTTACCGTCCGGACTAAACGCAATACTATTGATCCAATTCGTATATCCTGGAAGGGTGTAAATGTATTCTCCTGTATTCACATCCCAATTCTGTAGCGTCCCGTCACCACTACCACTTATGATGTTGCTTCCATCCGGATTAAACACCAAACTATTGACAGAATCTGTATGTCTTTTGTATGCGCTAATGTGCTCCCCTGTGTCCACATCCCATAAGCGGATCGTATGGTCCGAACCTCCACTCGCGATAGTTTTCCCATCAGGACTGAAGGATACAGTCATGACATGGTAACCGGTATGACCTGAGAAAGTGTGTAGTATTTCCCCTGTTTCCACATTCCATAAATTAAATAGTTTACCGAATCCTACACTAACAATAGTTTTCCCATCAGGACTGAATACAACTTCATCCAGTGTCCAGCCTTGATGTCCGAACAGATCGTTGATGCGTTGACCGTTTTCCACGTCCCATAAAGTAATTCGTGAGTCTGAACCTACACTCGCGAGTATTTTTCCATCCGGACT
>VXOP01000414.1:0-15824 GCA_009839975.1 Candidatus Poribacteria bacterium | reverse complement strand
CACTCGCGAGTATTTTTCCATCCGGACTAAAATCGATGCTACTGACTCCACCCGTATGTCCTGTCAGTAGGTCTAATACTTTGCCTGTGTGTGCAGCGTAAAGCCATATTCCAATGGAACTCGCTACAGCGATGTGCATACCGTCTGCAGTATATCTTACTTCGTTGATCGTACCTTTACCGAGACGTCTTTTCGCACCTTCCGGTAGTTGCCATAGTGTTGAGTCTTGAGCAAAAGTGTTTTGGGCAAGGATAAATATTGCAAACAGAATAGCGGGAATAAGCAGCATTTTATTCTTTATCATGATTTCGTTCCTAAATTGATCATTCCGTATCAAATCTCCGATTCCGTTTAGCATCCAGCGTTGATACGTTAAGAAAGAAAATTAACCTTGACAAAATTCCTCAGATATATTAAACTATATTAATATTTTACGTCTTAAATGACAACCTTTTAAATTAGGACTTATGCGGTGATGTTAATAAGTTTCGCTAAACACATCAGTGTGGATCTTGAAATTTGACTTGATTCCCAACAAGGAAAGCAGTAACATGCATATATAAAGGTTTGATAGTCAAAGTTAGAATTGCTGCTGATACAGTAGTAAAAGCAGTGGTCTATTTCCACTCAAGGGAATTGGCAAACTGCTATTGAAAAACCGCGAGGACTCGCTACAACCGAGAACAATCGCGTTTTTTGTTTATATAAGGGAAAATAATGATCGGAGGTATAGAAACTAAAGTTTCAGAGTTGTTAGAACCCTTCCTTCAAACAGAAGGATATGAATTAGTGGACGTAGAAACAGCAGGAGGCAACAGAACACTCAGATTGTTAATCCATAAAGATGGTGGCTTAACCGTTTACGACTGTAAGTATCTTGACCAAGCAGTTCGTCCAATATTGGAGGTACATCAACTATTAACCGAATATAAACAGTTAGAAATTGCTTCACCCGGTCTTGACCGTCCCTTGAAAACAGAAGCAGACTTCAAAAGAAATCTTGGTAGAAACGTTCAGATTCAAACCACTTCAAAAAACGGTCAGATGAATGAAGTAGAAGGAAATATAACAGATGTCGTTGATAGCCATGTTGTTTTGGAAGAAACAACCGGTCAAACTGTGCAAATTAAAATCTCAGATATTTATGAAGGACACATTCAACTGGTCTGGTGATCAGAAGACACACAAGGATTAATATGTGTCATCAAGTAGGAGAAATATGAAACATAAAACAGAACAAAAAAGAGAAAGTCTACAAAACTCTATTCGACAAATGATGGGACATACCGATCTGCCTGAGGATGTTTTTGTCAAAGCAATAGAAGATGCTTTACGCGTAATTGCTCTAAGACATTACGGTCCAGAGGCGAAAGTATCAATTGATATTCAACTTGAAGAAGAAAAGATAAAATGTACCGTTCCGAAGAGAGTTGTAAACATTATGCGGGATTTCTCTACTGAGATTCCTATTGAGGAAGCACAGAAACTTGAACCGGAAGCACAAATCGGGGATACGGTTGAAGTAGAAATCAATCCTGAAGAATTCGGACGAATCCAAGCACAATTGGGACGCCAGATACTACTCGGAAAACTGAGGGAAGCTGAACGCGAACAGGTATACAATGAATTTGAAGGACGCGAAGGGGACATCGTCATCGGCTACCTACAAAGGTATGATGGTCCCAATGCAATCGTTGATTTAGAAAGGACAGATGTCTTACGCGCGGAAGCTCTTTTACCGGCAAGTCAGATACCCCAGACACATCGCTATAATAGAGGGGAAGCAATACGTTGCCTCATTTTAGACGTAAAGAACGAAGTCACAGGCGAACAGATCATCGTCTCAAGAACACACCCTGACCTTATCACGATGTTATGTGAACAGGAAATACCAGAGGTATTTGAAGGACAAGTAAGAGTCATGGCTGTCGCACGTGAACCCGGATACCGTGCAAAAGTCGCTGTCGTAGCAACCGAGGAAGGCATAGATGCAGTCGGTACATGCGTCGGAGTCAGAGGAAATCGCGTACGGGCCATGGTACAGGAACTAAAAAATGAAAAAATCGATTTCGTAGATTGGAACGAAGACCCGACAGTCTATATAACCAATTCTCTAAAACCGGCAAAACAGATACGTAGAGTTGAACTAAACGAAGAAAACATGAGCGCGATCGTTGTCGTCGCGGATGAGGAATTGTCACTCGCTATTGGAAGAAGAGGACAGAACGCAAGACTTGTCGCAAAATTAACTGGATGGAACATAGACATAAAAAGCGAAACTGAAGCACCCGCAACATTGGATAACATCTTTAAAAACGATGCCGATGCTCCACAGGATGACAACGAAGAAGATACGACAGACGAAACTACAAACCGTATAGAGGAAGAAGTTCAAACTGAAGCCGATACAAACGTACAAGTTAATTCGGACCCGTCTGATAAAACTGAAGATAGTTAAGGTTGTAATCACACGTTGTATAACGTAATTGATTAATTAAATGAACAATTCTACAGACCATAACAGCAAATAAGGGTGTCAATATACCAATGCAAAAAACCAAAACACCCATTCGCACATGTATTGGGTGTAGAAGTAAATTTCCACAGAAAACACTCATCCGTTTTGTGTGTAACGCAGGTCAAATACTTGAAATTGAAGGATCAAAAAAACTCCCTGGAAGGAGTGCCTATCTCTGTCATTCAAAGTCTTGTATTGACAATGCCTTTAAGACACCTAAGCGGATAAACGCACTGCTACAAGTGCAACTGTCGAAATCGGCCATCTCCGAATTTCAACAGACACTTATTGAAAAGGAGAATCACCGATGAAAAAAAAGAAACAGCAAACTAAAACAACGCCAAGTCAAAATGTAAGAGTCTACGAATTAGCCAAACGACATGACATGAGTAGCAAGGAGCTAATATCCTTTCTCAACGACTTAGGGGTTGCAATATCAAACCATATGAGCACGTTAGACCCAGAAACCATTATGCTGGTCGAATCCGAACTAAATCCAGAGGAAGATATTATTAGAGAACAGGAAAAAGAAACCACAGAAAGAACAACTCAAGAACAGAAACGGGCCCAAGAACAGAAATCCAAAGATAAAATCAAGACAAAAGACGAAACAATTTCACAAGAAGATTTCGCTCCAGATGATGATGACACAACAGACGATGAAGATACAGCTGATGATGGGACTTTGAAAATTCAAGAAGGAACAACCGTCGGAGAGCTCGCCTCCCTGCTCGGGCTGCAGCCTACACAGTTGATTATGCAGCTGATGAAACTGAAGATAATGGCATCCATTAATCAGAGTTTGGATTACCAAACATTGTTAGTCTTAGGTGAACAGTTTGACTTTAATGTAGTAAAAGAAAAAACACTGGAAGAGGAACTCTTGTTAGATGAGGAAGATCCACCAGAATCATTGGTGCCGCGTTCTCCCGTTATCACGATTATGGGGCACGTTGACCATGGGAAGACATCGCTTTTGGACTCTATCCGAGAATCAAACGTTAGTGAATCAGAAGAGGGTAACATTACACAGCACATCGGCGCATATCACGTTGAATTAGAAAATGGAAACATCGTGTTTCTGGATACACCAGGACACGCAGCATTCACTGCCATGCGAGCACGTGGGGCAGATGTTACTGACATCGTTGTCCTAATTATCGCTGCTGATGACGGGGTAATGCCACAAACTATAGAAGCAATAAGTCATGCAAAGGCTGCAAAAGTGCCTATCGTCGTCGCAATTAACAAAATGGATGTTCTTGGAGCACGGCCAGATTATGTCAAACAGCAGCTGGTTGAGAATGAACTTGTTCCAGAGGATTGGGGTGGTCAAACCATCTGTGTAGAGATATCCGCTGTAGAAGGAACAGGAATCGACCTATTGCTGGAAATGCTCCTGTTAGAAGCAGCATTATTGGAACTAAAGGCAAATCCACATAAACTTGCACGCGGGGTCGTTATTGAGGCACAAGTGGACAAAGAACGCGGACCCGTCGCAACCGTTTTGGTACAAAGCGGTACGCTTAGAGTTGGCGATTCCTTCGTTTCCGGTCGTTACTCCGGAAGGGTTAGAGCCATGATGAGTGATGATGGGAAACGGATTAAGGAAGCCGGACCATCAACACCTGTCGTCATCCTCGGTTTTACAGGTGTACCAGAAGCAGGCGACATCTTCTATGTTCTGGAATCTGAAAAAGATGCACGGGCTATCAGTGAAGAACGACAAGACCAATACAGAATTTCAAAACTCGGGGCACATAGCCACGTTAGCTTGGATGACCTATTCCAACAGATTCAGGAAGGAGAAATAAAGGAACTAAATGTTATCATAAAAGGTGATGTTCAAGGCTCTGTACAAGCCATTTCTGAATCATTACTAAAACTCAGTACAACAGAAGTTAAAATAAACATCATTCACGAAGCAACAGGTGGTATTACTGAAACTGATATTCTACTTGCATCCGCCTCTGATGCTATCGTCATCGGATTCAACGTGCATCCAACAACAGAAGCTGTACAAGCCACAGAAGCTGAAGGAATTGATGTCCGCACCTATACTGTGATTTACGATATACTCTCCGATATACGTTCAGCAATGGAAGGTTTATTAGAACCTGAAGTCAAGGAAGTAATCATTGGACGGGCAGAAGTCAGAGAGATATTCAAGGCTCCACGTATCGGATCTGTTGCTGGCAGTTATGTCAACTGGGGAAGAATTACATTCAACCAACCCTTACGGGTGCTACGAGATAACCGCATGATTTACGAAGGAAAGGTTGACTCACTCAGACGTTTTAAAGATAACGTGAATGAAGTACAGGCGAATTATGAATGCGGAATCGGTATTGACGAATTTGATGACATTAAAGTCGGGGATGTATTGGAATGTTTCGTGCATGAACACGTAGCGAGAACACTTCAATAGAACTCTTAAGTCACACGTATTTACATCTAAAATCCCCCTTTTATCGTATCTTAAAGTTAATTTCTGGCGTTGTTAAAATAAATCCCTTATGTCAACAATTTTGTCAACAATAGAATTGCAAGATAGAAATGCATATTGGTGTTTGCAGAGTTAAATTATATCTACCTGAAAGTCGATCCTTAAAGGATAAACGACGGGTTATCAAGAGTATTATCACGCGTCTCAGAAATAAATTTAATATCGCAATTGCCGAAATTGAAGCACAGGATATGCATCAATCCGCTATTTTAGCAGCGGTTTCTGTCGCCAATGAACAGAAGTTTGTAAGTCAAATCATTGCAAAAAGCGTTAGATTTATTGAAGAGAATACATCGGTAGTATTGCTTGATTACGAGACAGAGTTTTTTTTCTAACAAGAACGGCACCATAGTATACGAAACATTTATAAAACTGTCAGTATATCGTATGCCAAAATGACAGGATATAAGGTTGAAACATTACAGACAACAACTGTAAGGGGATGTAATTTCAACCGAAATTGGAAGGATCAACGAGCATGTTAGAGAATAGAAGACAGGATAGAGTCGGTGCACTTATTCAAAGAGAATTGAGTGAGATCATTCATCGTGTTGTAAAAGATCCGCGTATCGCCTTTTGTACCATCACACATGTTGACGTGTCCTCAGATCTAAAATATGTTGATGTGAACGTAAGCGTCATCGGCGATATTGAAGATAAAGAAGATACACTCGTTGGATTGAAGAGTGCTTCAGGATTCATCAGACGTGAAATCAGCCGTCGGTTAGCACTGAGATATTCGCCAGAACTCCGTTTTAATTTAGACGATTCCGTGGATCATCTCATGAAAATTGATGGACTCCTCAAACAGATTGAGGATGAAGATGTGTCGACAACTACCGCTCAAGAAATAAGTTAGATGGATAGCTTTCACGCACTTCTTACGCTTTTTCAACGACACGAAAGGTTTGCACTTTCTACACATGTCAATCCAGATGGAGACGCTATCGGATCGGAATTAGCGTTATCAATATTTCTCAGCAAATTAGGTAAAACTGTAAGGTTATTTAATACTGATCCGGTCCCAAAAAAATATCAGTTTTTACCATACTGGGAAAACATAGAAAATGCACAAGCATCTGTAAACTTTCGCCCGGATGTATTTGTAATCTTAGACGCGAGTTCACGAGAACGTATAGGACCTTTCTTGAATAGTAGATTAGTAGCAAAACACGCTGTCGTAAATATTGACCACCACATTACGGCGGAAACTTTTGGAGACTACAATATTATTCTAACATCTGTGTCATCTACATCTGAAATCATTTACAACTTTATCAAAACCACTCATATCGCAATTGATGAGGAAATTGCGATATGTTTATACACCGGTCTGATGTTTGATACCGGTTGTTTTCGATATAGCAATGCGACGTCTGAAACCCACCGCATTGCCGCAGACTTAATAGAGATAGGTGACTTCGCCCCAGATGAAGTTTACAGCAATGTTTTTGAACATATCCCACTTGGGAAAATTCATTTATTAAACCAAACGTTACGCACATTAAAACTCACGACTGATGGTAAAATTGCTACAATATTCATTACACAATCCATGTTAGATAAGACGAAAACAACATTGGATGATGTAGAAGGATTTGTCAATCAGATTCAGGCAATAGAGAGTGTTCAGGTGGCGATCTGTGTTTGTGAACTACCCGACGGTAATTCAAAAGTGAGTCTACGCAGCCAAGGACAGGTTGATGTTGCCGCTCTTGCCTCGGAATTCAATGGTGGTGGCCATGAACGTGCTTCAGGGTGCCGAATCAACCGTCCATATAACGACTCCATTAGGATGCTTGTTGAAAGCGCAAAACATTATATAAAAGATTAAAGGTATATAAAAGACAAGGAATAATTGCTCATGGAGAAGAATTGTGAAAACTTATTATAATTTGGAGTCCGTACCCAAATTAAACCAAGAATCAGTCGTTACGTTTGGTGTGTTTGATGGAATACATATTGGTCACAAAGAAGTTCTTGAAACTGTTCGTACTTGTGCGAAAACTGAGAATCTTACATCTGTTCTATTCGGGTTCTATCCACATCCTCTTGCATTTCTTGCCCCCGACAAGTGTCCGCCTGTATTAATGTGTTTACCAAAACGCGTGGAAATCCTTGAACAGATAGGGATAGACATGGCAATATTTGTGAACTTTAATGAACGCATTGCATCAATGTCACCACACACTTTTGTGGATACGATCTTATTAGATGTGTGTCAAGCGAAACATGTGGTTGTTGGCTACGCATGTCAATTTGGAAAAGATAGGGAAGGTAATGCACAACTGTTAGAATCAATAGGAGAACAATCCCAGTTCGGTGTTACGGTTGTTCCTCCCACGGAGTTGAACGGTTTACCAGTTCATAGCACACGCATTCGGGAGGCAATCGCAAGGGGCGACCTCGGTTTAGCATCACAGTTATTAGGTAGAACCTACTCTTTGAGTGGTACTATCGTTCGCGGTGACGGTAGAGGAAGGCAATTAGGTTTCCCAACTGCTAATATTGAGACAGGTGAACAACTCTGCCCACCGAACGGTGTCTATGCTATTCGCGCAAGGTTAGGTAAACGATGGTTAAATGGCGTGTTGAATATTGGCATCCGACCTACCTTTAATGGAACCAAATTTCAGGTTGAAAGCCACCTATTCAATTTTGATGAGATGATTTATGGTGAAACTATTGAAGTGTTCTTTATACAGAAAATCCGAAGTGAACGGAAATTCTCTAATATGGACGCACTTGTCAAACAGATAAATAGAGATATCACCGCGGCAAATGAGATACTTACACAGCAGCCGAAAACGCAACTATAGGAACAACTGTATCGGTTTTACAATACATCCACACATCAAAGTCGTTTTCCAACCCACATAACGCCACGACGAATTATTTCCTGAAAACTCAGATTTTCAAGTACCGCCAAATCGTGTCCCAATGCAAAATAGAAAACCCGTCCCGCGCCATAATTATGGTGGAATGCCATGACATGTGTTTCGTCCTTAGTATGATCATACGCCGCCATCAGATGATGTGAAGTTTCTGGATTGTGCTTCAGATAATAGAGTTCATCTACCACCTCAAAATCTTCCAGACCTTGTGTAATCGGATGTTCAGTGTCACCTATATTAACGGTAAAGGTCATATAAGGACTATGACCATTGAAGAAGCCGTTGAGCATCTCATGATACGGTTCTGATTCTCTGAAGGAAGCTGCAGCGGTATGCAGTCCATAAAATCCGCCACCAGCTCGTATGTAGTTTAGCAGACTAGTCTCTTGTGCCTCTGTAAGTTCTCCCACATCTGTATAGAAAAGTACAACGTGATAATCATTAAGACCATCCGCAAGCACATCATAATCCTGTGAAAAGTCAGCAGCAATACCATCTGCGTCATTTAGAATGGCAGTAATGAACTTTCCATTCCCCTCATGGTCGTGGTATTTACCTTCTGTGCCAACAAATACAAGTGAATTAAGTTTCTCCATATTTTCTCCCTTAATCTTATGGCATCACAAGAACTTTGACAGAACCGTGTTCATCGCGTCCGGATGCTACAGCAAAAGCATACGTTATTTTGTCTAAACTGAATCTATGTGTTACAAGAGGGTTTGGATCAAGTTTACCCGCAGCAAGCAGGTCAATAGCTATCTGGAATTCGGTTTTACCGCCACGTCTACCGTAACAGAATGACCAAATGATAGTCAGTTCTTTGCTTCGTGCGAATCGTTCTGAGAAGGAGAGTGGTGCCCCATGTCCTCCTACCATGCAGACTCGTCCACGTTTAGCGGCTACCTGTGTTGCCAGTTCCAAAGTATTTGCCTTGCCACCGACCGCCTCAAACACCACATCTGCTCCGCGTTCCTTGCTCCAATCCATAACTGCCTCTACAGCATCTGTCTTATCAACATTGATTGGTACAGCACCGACTGCCTTTTCAGCAATCTGTAGTGGATTATCCGGTTTACCTAAGACAGCAATAGATGTTGCTCCTGCAATATCCGCGACTTGTGCAATTGTTAAACCGACCGGACCGCTTCCAATAATTGCAACGCGATCTCCAGGAGAGACCATTGCTCTGTTAACAGCATGCACCGCTACTGCATATACCTCTGCTAACGCACCACCTTCATGCGATACACTATTAGGAATCTTATAGGCATTAGTTGCCCGGGTGACCATATACTCAGCAAAACCGCCTCCAGCGTGCTGTAAATTGCTACAGATGTTGTAGTATCCGTTGTAACATTCCGGACAGTCGTTGCACGGACTAATAGGTTCAATCGCAACACGTTCGCCTGATCTATGATTGAAAACATCTTTACCTATATCTATAATCTCTCCTGCTAATTCATGCCCACCGATACGGGGTGGAAGAGGTCTATCCGGTTGACGGTGGTATCCGTGTAGATCACTGCCACAGATGCCAGCGGCTTCCACCTTGACTAACACCTGGCCTGTTTCAGGAATCGGATCAGGAACTGTTTCAATCCTAATGTCTTTACCACCGTAAAATTGTGCTGCTTTCATGTTTACCTTAGTTTGAATAAATTTAAACCACACGAGATTGACAGATATGTTTTTTTATGCACGCAATCTTACTTACTCAGGTTCTGGCTTGATGTATCTCCATCCATCAACAAGCACAGGGATTCCACGGATGATACACATGGCGACAGCGATATAAGCAATTATCACAGAAACCAACGAAAAAGTATCAACGATCTGAATATTTGGATAGATATCTTTAAGTACAAGCGTGGCAGGAAGGAAAATAAACGTCAGCATTTTAGTTAATCCGTAGAGTCCGCGTGAAAATCGGGAACTGGTCAATGCACGTGACCATGCAGCAGAACTCATCTCAAAAGCAGTTTTACCTTCAGTGAGTGCAATGCTTCGGACACCGTCTGTAAGGAAACCGCGTGTAACTACAGCGATAGGAAGCCAAAATGGAATGAGTCTTTCTTCCATTGCTGCAAAGAAAATCCAAAATACGTTTTCTACGATCCTGTCAGCAGCAATATCAAAAACGGCACCGAACGTAGACGTCTGGTTCTGTTTACGCGCAACTATACCGTCAACGGAATCAAGTATAAAAATAATAAGGATTGTTACGATGCACGCAATATCTATGTAAACATTACGTCTAAAAAGACCGATAACAATAAAAGTTAGAAAAAGACGAAAAAGCGTTATTGCGTTTGCTGCCATGCCTACGCATCTCCACATTCTGTTTAGGCATAGGATTTACAAGGTGCTACTGATCACTTTCACTAACCGATATGTATTCATAAAACAGTAAGCACCCTCTTAATGGTTGCCTATACGCAATTATTGTAGCAGAATCTGACTTTCATATCAAGGTTTTTCATGTTTCGGGTGCATATAGTTTTTGTCACTAAAGAATCAATTAGGATTGACATTGCCGCTTTTTTCATGGTAGAATTCAGTCATAGTACCCACAGCGTAAACGCTGGGGCTTGTGCTTCCTCGCGGACAACTGATCTGAGCTACGTCTTACGTCCGCTCCACTTTAGGCTGCTAAGCCAGCCTGTTTTAGAAATAGAATTAGAGGGACGGACACAGTTGGTTGGGATTCTACTCCGCATACAGCGTTGGCCCGACCCATAAATGTTTTCAGTGATTTCGCACCAGCATCACACAACTTCTTACGATTGAGGGATAGCACCGTAGCGGTTGCTACGGGTAAGAATGCTATCCACGATGCTGATAATAGTATTCCACATATTTATTAGATTGTCAAGATTGTTTTTTATCGGACGCTTGGTTTCCGTCTACATCCCACAAGCTAAAGCATGGGGATTTGACGGAAGAGTGTTAAAATTAAGATTGGGCGGTATTACAATACCTTCGCCAATTATCTTGGACGTAGTTCGGGTTGAGTATTACATAAGCTGCTATTAGTCATTAAGGTGTAAAGTGCTTAAAACACTGATCCGTAGAGAACTCCTTGAGATTTTGATGACGTTCCGCTTCGCTGCAGCAGTTTTAATCATGCTGTTACTTGTGGTTGTTAATACTTATGTACTTATCAATGATTATGATCGACGATTGGAAGATTATCACACCAATGTTAAAGACCAACAACAGGATTTACGTGAAATAAAAACCTATTCTGCGGGACACTATCGCATCGCCCGTCCACCTAACCCGTTCAGTATTTTTAATGTAGGATTAGATAAACGGTTAGGGAACGAAATTCAGATAACTCACGCTCAAGTGCCGACTCTGTGGGATGCAAGCACGTATAGAACATCAAATTCACTTCTCAATCTCTTTTCTTCAATTGATATTGTCTTTATCTTTGAGGTAGTTCTGAGTCTAATGGCACTTATTTTTGCCTACGATACTCTTGCTGGTGAACACGAGCAAGGCACATTACGACTTGTCCTGACACATCCAGTTGGTCGTGGTTATATCCTATTAGCCAAATACTTTAGTGCGATGATATCTCTGCTGGTACCGCTCCTAATGAGTTTGATCCTTGCAGTAATTTTACTGACGACATCCGCAGCTATTTCGCTAAACGTTGATGATTTTCTGCGTATCGGTGGAATTGTGATTAGTTCAATTGTATATCTGTCGGTATTTTACCTCATCGGTATGCTCATTTCAGCAGTAACGCGTCGAACAGGCACGGCACTAATGTTGGCAATGGTAGTCTGGGCGTTTTGGTTATTTGTATACCCAAACGTGATTCTGGCAGTGATTGCCCCTCCGCAAACTTCCCAAGCACAGATGATATCTGCTTATGACCAACTAAAACAGATTTGGGAGGAATTCGACAGAGAACGAAAACACTTCCTCGCTACTGACCCTGTTCCAGGAGAAGACCCACATTTTGGCTTGGTAGGTGAAGGCCCGAATTTTGGTCTGAGAGGCGGATCAGGATACAACGCCGCTTACTTTTATCAAAGTCCATCAATACTCAAGTATTATTACCAATCTCATTCCAATATCGGAAGGCTTAAGGAAGAATCCAAACCTAATGTCCCTTACGCACAGAACTATAATCGATTTCTTGGACAACAAACTGTTGAAACAGCGGAACGAGCATGGCTTGTTCGAAAACAAGCATTTGATAGTATCTTCGTTAAGCCAGCAATACTTGAACGCATACTTTTAAGGTTCTCGCCAGTAGGGATGTACGACGCTGCAACACAAGCTTGGGCAGGAACAGACTTGTATGGACTCAGAGACTTTTTTGAAGCGACGCGAAATTATCGACGCACATTGATTGACTATTTCTATGATTCAGATATATTCGGGTCTAAACAATGGTTTACTGGGGACGGAGGTGTTGTTGATTGGGATAGTTTGCCTCAATTCACATTTCAGAAAAGTGAAATTCATATAAATGCTAAGCGCGCATTACCAGATTTACTCCTGCTACTTACAATGAACCTACTTCTTTTTGTGGTAATATTTATTGTTTTCATCAGAAGCGAAGTGTAGGATAGCTATCAGCTATAATAGTTGTCAGTTAAGAATAGTTCCAAGACAATTATTCTGCCGCTTGCGTGTTTTATGAGGGTTAATTTCTTAAAGAAGATCTCTTCACTGACTGCTATTTAACTGACAACCGAGAACTAATACATGATTTGGCACATAACAAAACGCGAAATATACGACAACCTCAATAGCCTCCGGTTTGCACTGGCAACAGTATTACTTCTCGGACTGATGTTGACCAATGCATTTGTACATCTTCGCGAACACCCTGAACGGATGCAGAAATACCACGATGGTGTCACAGAGTCTTTGAATCAGCTTCAGTCTCAGACAGATTTATATCGTATTGCACAATATGGCCCCGGTCTGCTTCACAAAAAACCGTCTCCACTTCATTTCTGTGCTGAAGGAGGGGATACTGTTATACCGAATACTGTCTACATGCGTATCAGTGTAATCACCCATGATTTAGTTGGATTTTGGCAGTTAGATTACCGTCCTACAAGATTAAACTCAAAAAATATTCGTCCGGACTCTATTAAGGTAGATTGGGGATTTGTGATCGGGTACATCTTAAGTCTAATTGCGATCCTGTTCACCTTTGATTCTATTTCTGGCGAACGAGAACGCGGCACACTACGTTTAACGTTGGCATACGCTGTGGCACGACATACCGTGCTAATTGGTAAATTCTTGGGAGCATTGTTATGTATCAGTATCCCATTTGCGCTCGCGACGTTAATAAACCTTTTTGTGATTTCCACTTCCAGTGATGTCCAACTTGGAACCGATGCGTGGAGCCGATTAGGTATTATATTCTTTATCGCAATCTTATACCTATGTCTGTTTATCGCATTAGGTTTGTTGATATCATCGTTTGTACAGCGCAATGCTGCGAGTCTCGTGACTCTCCTATTGATATGGGTTACCTTTGTCGTCTTTATGCCAAGTACACTTGCCTCCATCGCAAGTGGGTTTTCTAATCCGATGACCTATGACGAATTCTTAGAACGACAAACACATATTCAAAGTGAATTCAGGGATGAATATCTATCTCGCTTAGAAGGCACGGGCGGGTTCCCCAACAAAAGAATGCAGTTGGCGGGCGAGTATGTTATCAAAGAGGTTGCAGCACGAGAACGCTTGAGCCACGAATACTTAGACCAGCAGCACATCCAAATACAACAAGCACGCTCAGTCACACGCCTCTCACCGGTAGCAATCGTCCAACATCTTCTTGAAGCCTTCGCTGGAACAGGTTTTAAACGGCATCAACAATTTGTGGAAAATGTGCAGGACTATGCCCGTGAGTACCGAGAATTTGTCATTGATATGGACAGATCAGATCCTGGCAGTCTCCACATCATTGGAGCTCGTGAAGGTATGTCGAAAAAGCCTATCAGTCCTGAGACGATTCCAACATTTGAAGATTCACTCAGTCTCAGTCGTGATTTCAAAACTGTGGTGGTAGATATGTTCTTATTGACGCTGTTTTTCGTTGTACTATTGTATGGAGCTTGTCTAGCGTTTTTGCACGTTGAAATTTAATGCATGACTACTGCCCTACGCTGCTGTCTATATCTTCAAGCGCGTGTATCGTGCCATGTAGATAACCTTCCAACGGTATTCCATCTGCAAAGTTTCCCTTGAAGTTAACATGGAATTGCATCGTAGGTGTCAGACTTGGAATACTAAGGAAAACGGTTTTACCATCCTCAGAAAGTGTAACGGATTGGACAGGATGTTCATCTCTTCCCTGCGCACCGTTCCGTTTCAACTGTGGTGAACCGTAGTTTTGTGTCCATCGGTATTCCCAACTTTGTACACGCCAGTTATCCAGTTTTGTCGCGGAATCGGGAGCTAACGGTGCGTAGAAACTGATGATTAAACCATCGTTGACAGCACGGAACGCTTTTGCAGTTCGAAGGGGGGCACCCGTCATGCGGACACGATAAAAACCTGTCTCTCCGTGTTTGTTGGATGACCAACCAAATAGACCCGCAAGATAGAGGTCCTTACTAACCGGATGAAATCTGCCACGCATCACCCCAGTTGGAAAGTCCAGATCCATTTCAGTAACTGCACCTTGCACTGTTTCTCCAGTCTTGTGTTGAAGAACAGCATAGACTTTACCTGTTCCGTAACTCACTGAGAGAAGGGAATCTTCCATTTCTCCCCATGTCCCATCAGGAATCCAGACGACTGTTGCTGGAGAACGATCCACAAAAGGTGCAAGCCAACAGAGAGGTGGTTCATAACCTGTTGGTGTTTCACCCGGCGGGTGCCAACCCCACAAATTTCCGTAGAACTTTCCTCCAGCAGTGATACGGTTTAGACGGTTCGCCGGCATCCAGAAACCTTCCTGATCCGTTCCATAGAATACAGGACCAGGACTGATTCCGAGTCCATTAGAAGCGCGAAATCCGTAAGCGATCACAGTAGACTCTTCTCCATCTGGTGTGACTTTCATGAGCGTTCCGTGATGCGGATGTGATGCACGCAGCGCATGCCGTCCAGATTTCATGTAGTAGAAATTACCTGCTGCATCCGTCTGCAAATCCATCGCTTGTTCGTGGAAATGTTCACTGTTATAGACATCGTTGTTAAAATTCTGATAGAAGTCCGTCTCTCCATCTGCGTTGAGATCAACAAGACGTGTAATTTGGTCGCGTCCAAGTACATATATCTCATCCTTGACAATTTTCAGTCCAAGGGGTTGATTTAGTCCTGTTGCAATACGCTGCCAAACGAGTTCTTTTAAGGTATCGTTGAGTCCGGTGACTATCCACACATCACCGTTCCATGTGGAAAGTGCAGCACGATTACCGTCTGAGAAGAAGTCGAACCCTCCGAACCGTATCCACGAATCCCATGGATTATCTGCAGGCCAAACTATTTTATCTATCGCGAACGGTTGGCCTGGATCAACGCCATCATTTGCAGCTAATCGAGCGAATTCTGAGAGTCGTTCTTCACTACCATCCCATTTAAAAAATGATGCTGTCTCATCTGTTGTGCAATTGAGGTAAACACGGTCTGATTCGACACGCCATTTCGCACCCTTATCCGCACCAATAATTGCAGCAGCTATCAAAGGGGATTCCTGTTCTGCTGTGTATAGTTTCTGCATTTCGTCAAGGGATAGTGCACGACTGTACAGATGCATTTCATCAATCCTTCCTTCAAACCAAGGAGATTGTTCCGGGAAATTCTCTGCTGTGAAACCAAGCCGTAATACGTCATCTGCCAACGGTTCATTTGGCATAAGTGTACCTTCAGCGACAATTTTACCGTCCAAAAACAACTTCACAGCACCATTCTGATG
>VXOP01000233.1 GCA_009839975.1 Candidatus Poribacteria bacterium | reverse complement strand
ACCAGATTGTAGACCTTGCATATCCATCGTCATGAACCTGTACCCGAGCATCATTTCTCCTGCTTTATGCTGATGTTCACCCATAACACCAATCGGTGCAGGACATTCATGATGTTCTTTCGGTGTATCCGCCATAACAATAGACAATGTTAATAGAAAAATAGTAATACTAAGTGTGTTAAGTCTCAAAAAGTCCTCCTTATGTATTTAAGTAAGGTTTCAAATCCCAGAGCAGGATAGTACCGTCAAAACTGCCACTTGCTAAAAGTGTCCCATCCGGTGAAAACGCCAGATATTCAACATCAGTCGAATGGCTCCATAGCGTTGCAACATTTTCACCATTTGCAACGTCCCATAACCGGATTGAAACTTTCTCCGTTCCGTCCCACCAGGATCCGGAAGCGAGATACCGCCCACAAGGCGTGAATGCCAAAGCATAGGGTTGCGTACAACCAGTGGGCAGAAGTATTGCTAATCGCACTTCATGTGTTGCGGCATCCCACAAACGTATTTCAAGAGACTTACCTCCAGCGATCACATCTCTACTCGGTGAGAAAACTATTGTCTTTACTCTGCCCGGTGTTGATGGTCTGGATGTATTCTTAAGTATTTTTAGCCGTCTTTGCAGTTGATTTGCATCTCCTATGTACAGGTTAGTATCTATCCTCCAGGTTGTAGAAAGCGTGGCAACTTGTTGACCTGAAGCAACATCCCACACATAAGCTGAACCCTCCTCTGAAGTGCAGGCAAGTTGCTCACCATCCGCACTAAAAGCAATCGACTGAATTGCACCTGTATGTCCAGAGAGTATTTTTAACGGTTCCTTTCCATCAAACACATAACAATTTCCCTCTAAATCTCCGAACGCACAAGCCCCTGTTGTTGGTGCGGATGCAGAGGCTATTAGACGCGTATCCGGCTCTGTGAAAGTTGCAAGGACTTCGTCAGTTTCAACATTCCATACGATACCTGTGTTCGTATTCCAAACATTGCCACGGGCATGCATACTTCCCTCTGGCGAAAAGTAGACTTGGCTTATTGACCTCTTTTTATCATATATCCGCCGTTGCCACTTTTTTTCTGAAATATCCCAACACATAGCACTACCACCATCCTCACTTACAAGTGTCTTCCCATCAGGGGAAAAGGTTGGAAGAACAGATATAGAAGAGTGACCTAATAACCTAACACCCCTGTCCGATGAATTTTCAATCCACACTTTCAAGGGGTCACGAACAGCAAGATGCGTTCCATTTAAAAAGTTGTAGGAACGGATGTACCATCCATATTCAAACGCATCTATCTTTTCACTATCTTCAACGTTCCATACGGCTATTTTTGAACTACTTCCACAAGCAGCGCGTAATTGTCCTGATGTCGTGTAGGAAGGTATAATCTGAATCCGATCTGGATAATCTGATGACGTCTCGATCTGGTTGTCTGTAAGGCTCCCGTTAATTATATCCCACTCCTTAAGCGTGCCAGATGCATCTCCTACGGCAAGAAACTTACCACACGGGGAAAATGCAAGCGTATCTATCTGTGTAGTATAGTCTCTAATAGAAGCAATAGGTTCAAACGTATTCATATCCCAGACTGAAATGAAATCAGCAGTCCCTTTAGTATCTACTGGGGTAGCATGGGCAAGCCGTTGTCCATCGGGGGAAAAACAGAGTGGTCGGACCTTATATCTACGTTTTTCCAATGTTATCTCCGGTTCGATTGAAAGTTCCGCGATTTTCTCACAAGTATCAGCACACCAGACATAAACAACACTAAAATTCATATCAGACGTGGTGAAGTGCTGATTAATTGCCGAAAAGTCTACTAGGGAAGTGCCGTATGGTAATTTTACCTGAGATACACAATCGCCTGTAGGCACATCATATACCTTGATTATTTTATCGCCATTGAAGATAAATAGCCGTTTTCCGTTGGGAGAGAAGGCAATTTTTGCAATTGCCCCGCGTTCAGTTTCCCACAAAGCGATTGGAGACCATGTAGATAAGTCATACCACCAGACCCCTACCCAGGTACCGACAGCGAGATACTTACCATCAGGAGAGAATGCTAAATCTTTCACCTCACCTTTTCCGAACCGGGCAATTGCTCCCTCTGGAAGTGCCCATGTATTGACATTAGTATCTATGTCTACGCCTTGTGTTGAAATATGCAATATTTGATTTTTCATGAAATCCTCCGAGTACATTGAATTGTTATTATGAAGGATACAGAATAATAACAATTAATTCAATAGAAAAACGTCCAAATTCAAATTATATGGGTGTGTAAAGTTTTGGTTATAAACCGCAAAAATACTTTGTAGGCGGTGAATGCCTTTGGGCGAATGCGCGCATGGCATTCGCCATGATTCATACCGTTGATTTGAACTCCGATTTCCGACAGGTCTCGATTCGGAGATCGCTCCTACCAGTTCTATCTGCATTTTTCTACAAAAATTTTACACACCCATTTGGGTGAAACACCCAAATTATATTGACGCTATTGACGTGTTTTGTCAAATGTGTTATCATTTAGAATAATGATTCTGGTGCATCACAGTTTAGGGTGACTGTGTACTTTTGCATCATTATTTGGTTAAGACCCTCCCCTAT
>VXOP01000221.1 GCA_009839975.1 Candidatus Poribacteria bacterium | reverse complement strand
GTGCAATGACACCATCTGCAGGTGATTCCTGTTCGTGGACAACTTTATCAGTCTCAATTTCCAGTAATGGTTGTCCTTCTGTTACGGTATCTCCTTCACTGATCAGCCATTTTCCGATTTTTCCCTTCGTCATTGTCTGGTCCATCTGTAGCATTCTGAGTTCAACAGGCATGAGGTATCTCCTATCCTCTCTTGATAGTTCATTCTGTACTCTGTTCTATCATTTGTATAAGCAATTCGACGTTTTTATCTTTTTCAAGAATGAGTGCGATTTTGTGATATTGTTCTCCTTTGAAAAACGCTTGCACAAAAGGACTAAATGCAATTAACATCTGCGATCCCAGAAAGTTAAGCGGTTTCCCAGTTTCTAAGAATAGAATAGCAGGTGCGACAAGGTTTCTACGGACAATCCAGTTTGCCAGTTTTTGCAACAGTGCATGCTGTTCGTGTTCTGGAATTTCGTCAAGGATAACCGGAATGTCTTGGTTTGGGTTGTCCATAGTAGGGACCTGCAAATTACATTTTCATAAGTATACGACTTGTACCATTCTATAAACATATCGTCCCTACGGGACTAAAGAGGGTGTATATGACGTTTTTCTATAAACATATCGCCCCTACGGGACTGAAGAACTCATGGATATATGCTAATGACTTTCAATACATCCTTTTTTGTCAAATACAGTTACGCAGACAATTATTTAGCACAACTCGTTAAGTATGTAAAATCTTATAAGTTCAGATCGCTTAAGAGGTCGGCAATATGTTTTGGTTTACCGTCAACTGATGTTTCCATTGCGGCGATAACAAGAACGAAACTCTTGATGTTGTCTTCAATTCGTGTGTCAGAGGGTTCTTCACCATCTAACCAATTGAGAAATTCATCAAATAGATATGTGTGTGCGTAATGGCTGATAGGGGGTGCTTCATATACCTCTGTTTCGCGTCCAACCCGATGGATTGTGATCTGGTTCCCACCTCCAATTTCGACTGCACCTTCCTCAAACTCAGCGCGATAGTGTTCACCATTCCAACAGTTGACGATACCAGCTGCGGAGCTGTTACCTTCATAGGAGGTATGCACACCGTTATCCATCCGCATGAGATAGTATCCACTTGAGAAGTGTTTGAAACTTGACCATTCAGGATTCCAACCGAATCCGACCAAAGTTTCACAGTCCCCACCCGAGAGGAATCGTAGCATGTCGAGATGGTGTACCGATGCTTCAAAGAGCAGACTAAAATCCATATCGTGTCGCCAGTCAACCCCCCAAGAAAGATAGCGGCGGTAATCGCATGCATATCTCCCGACAATATGTTGCAATTTTCCTAATCGTCCTTCCTCTCGGATACGGACTAATTCCTGTTTATTGTTTGCGTAGCGATAGTTTTGTATTATTGCACAGGGTAATCCAGTATTTTGTGATGTGCGAACCATTGCTTTTGCTGCGTCTAACGTATCTGCGATAGGTTTTTCGCAGATGACAGGCATGCCGTTTTCCATAGCGGCGACAGCAGCGGGACTATGAAATTTTGGGGGTGTTGCGACACCACAGAAATCTGCTTTGACAGACGCGCATGCTTCGTTGAAATCTGTGAAGAGCTGCGAGGAACTTAATCCCAATGCTTCACCTTGGTTTTTGAGTACTTCTGTTTTTACATCAGCTAACCCGATTATCTCAACACGGTCGCTGAAATTGCTTCTGAAGTTGTGTATCCAACCGCCAGCCATACCGCTGCCACCAATCATCAAACATGTGTGTTTTGACATATTTGCTCCTTTTGTATATGACGTGAATCTGAATTCGCAACTGCCCGTATTTCAATACGAGTCCTTATTGCTTTTGTCTATTTATAAATACAGCCAACTTTATTTTATACCATATCGCTCTTGTTGTCAAATCAGCAGAAACGAGGAACAGTAGCACAATCATGAATGAATGTGCTGCAGGAACAATCTGACAGAATGTCCACTTATAACGAAGGTATTGTAATTATAGTCTACATCTTCAAGCTTTCTCTCATGATTTTACCGTGTAGGACATAATCATTTTTCCCTCGTTGAACGCGTATGCGTTCTTCTTCAGTAATCTCTCTCCGGACTTTTGCTGGAACACCCATTGCGACGGTTCCGGCAGGTATTTCCTGTCCTTCAAGCACAAGTGTTCCTGCAGCAATTATTGCACGTTCACCGATTCTGGCACCTGTCAGTAGAATTGCCCCCATTCCGATCAACGCCTCATTGTCAATAGCGCAGCTGTGAAGAATTGCGCCATGTCCGACAGTAACATCGTTTCCGATTAGACACGGCATGTCTTTGTCCATGTGTATTACGGTGCCGTCTTGGATGTTGGTACGACACCCAATTCGGATGGGTTCCAAGTCACCACGTAACACAGCATTGAACCAGACACTTGATTCAGCCTCAATAGTTACATCTCCGATTATCATTGCCCCGGGTGCAACGAACACTGAGCTGTGTATTTTCGGTTCTATTCCTTGATAAGAGATTATCATTGGTCACTCCTCCAAACCTCTCTCACACTTGCGCAGCTAATAATTTACGGAGATTTCTAACGCCCCATCTATAGCATATAAAGAAAACGATTGTGAGAAAGAC
>VXOP01000286.1 GCA_009839975.1 Candidatus Poribacteria bacterium | reverse complement strand
CATTGTAACATATAGAATTATATTTGTCAAGTTGAATTTGTATGAATATGTTTTTTTGTATTTTTTGTGTGGGTATGAGAAAAATGTCCGCATTACCCAGAAATAAGCACAAGCACAAGCACAGCAGTGCGAAAGGTATATAGAACGTGTGTATTTAATTCCGTAACATGATACACCTTTCGCCCCTCTGGGGCTTATTCTGGTAATATCTACGTTTTCTATACACCTTTCGCCCTTCTGGGGCTTGATGTTTTTACAAAAACTTTCCTTCTCTCTTTATTTATGTGTTTCTACAAGTAATTTTACACACCTTGGTTTGGTGAGCTAAATTGCGTTGTCTCTGTCAATATCAAGTTGGGATACGTCTATTTCTCCGGAGATGAGTTTGGGAAGAGGGTTAGTCGATTGGTAGAGGGGTCATACGAATGCTGTTTACATCACGAACAACTGAGAAATGCCTCTCCCAGTCTATCCTACTTTCTATCGCCGTTACCATAATTTTCGCTCTTTCAGATGGAGATTTTTGAATGCGAAAAAGGATAATACCGTAAGGTGCTTTCTGTTTGTCAATGAAAACTAAACGTCCGAAATGTCCTTTGTCTGCTGTGAGGAGGATTCGCTTTTCAGCTGTGGCATGAGAGAGTACCGTCTGATCATCAACACCGGGTGTTTCTTCTTCAATCCATACGAGATCATGCCCCCGTGTACGCAGCAAATCCACTTCTAACTTATTAAGGCTTTCATCTGCCAATAGACGCACGTTTTACCTTCTGATATTCCTGACATGCTGTAATGTCTTCATGTGTGATACGAGGATGATTTTCAAGAATGTCTTCCTCTTTCCACCCTTGTTTTAGTAAGTCAAGAATAAACTTGACTGATAAACGTGTGCCTTTGATTACAGGTTTGCCACCGAGGATATTTTTGTCAGAGTGCAATCGATCAGTTAACGGATAAGGAATAGGTGTTCCACCTTTATTTGGTTGCACTGCCTCGGTAGCAATATCAAGTTGGGATACGTCTATTTCGCCGGAGATGAGTTTGGGAAGGAGTAGGTCGCGGGTTTGGCGGAGGGTGGCATTTTTCAAACGGAGTGTGTTACATATATTCACCAAAGGACTTACCTTTTGCTGGAAGTCATCTAAAAGGGATTCTGTTGGTATAGATACGGAGATGTTGAGAAAGTCGTCAGGCTTAACTCTCTGATGACTGGTAGAAGTACCTAATGCACGGACACTAAAGTTTTCGGTAAATTCAGGAGACCGAAACAAATTGTACAGAAACATACAATTAACTGGTGGCCTGGGTTTCAAAATGAAAAATTCGGTTGAAGTAATTGCTCTATGTTCTGTGTTTAAGAAGGGAAACCAGACCCGAGGAATACGTGGATTCAGTTTAGATAAAAGAACTGTCCCACCTGTGATTAAATACTTAGAACTTCTAATTGAATCACCATCTTCCAGAGTCGGCATGTGTTCATTATCAAAAGCAGGTATACTGAAATGTGCAAAAATTTCCTCTGAGAATTTGCTTGGAGTAATTCCATTTCTTACCAAATCTAACATACCTGAAAATTGGACTATTTCCCACCCTTGCGGTATCGGTCCCAACTCTGATTCTACCATTGGCACGTTCTCATGTCCGGGAAATCGGTAGTGGACGAACCATTCTCGGTAGAGGGTTTGTGCCATGTCTTCAAGGATTTTGATGCGGTGGGTGTTGTTTTCTATAAGGTCGTCGTAGGTGCTGAGGATGGTGGCGATTTTTCGTTGGGTTGGGAGGGATCGTAATGTAATATAAATGTCTTCAACAGATTGTAAAGCAGCGCGTTGACGTCCTGAAGCACCGCTCATGCTCTTTACAGCAGGATCGCGAATTATAGGACTGAGTGCCAAATATAAAATATAGGTTGAATCTGATAAATTGGGTTTCCCACGAAAAATGAAAAACTCAGTTGATCCAAAACAAGGTTGATCACTCGTGTTTTTGCATTGAACGATCTTTCCGTTTTCTAAACAAGGTGTAATACGTGCAAAAAGAATATCACCAGATTGAAATCTCGAACCACCGCTTTTGTAAACACGTTCTTTTTGAGTAAACACAAACGAGTTACCTGGGTTGATGTCGGCCATTTCAATGTATGGATATTCTTTTCCCTTCTCTAATTTGACCTGTGGATTAACTTCAACAAAATCACCAAAACGAATCATGTTTTCATTTTGTTTCTTCTGTTGCTGTGAATTTAGGTTAACTTGAAATTCCACTTCGTGGGTTTCATCCCAATGATCGGCGAGACTATGCGTATCCCAAAATTCGCCGATTTCCTCTGGGGTTGCATCGGGAGGTGGCATAGGGTCCTTAATTTTACTTTCTTCTGCCATGTTACCTTCGCTCCTATTTCTCCTTTTCTCTTACAATAAATTGGACAATTTTCGTGTTTTCGTTTGTAAGTGTTTTTTATACACCTGTCGCACCGCTGGTGCTTGGTTACTGGAAGCATTTAGGTTTCTATACACATTCCGCACCGCTGGTGCTGCCGATAGAGGCAATCGTTATGTCGTAACGACTCGCAGGTGTCCCCCTTCTTCGTTTGAAGGCTTAATATGAATTTCAACGTCTCGGTTCATTTGACTTAGAAT
>VXOP01000241.1 GCA_009839975.1 Candidatus Poribacteria bacterium | reverse complement strand
AACATGTATCGCTAAAGAGGCGGAAAACATTACTTCTACTCTTGAAACAGAAAAGTCTATACGACTTATTTCACCTGTCGGCACTATGGTCCGTTCAGCTGTAATTCCTGGTTGGGGGCAAATTCATAGTCGTAACTACTTTCGTGGAGGACTTCTGTTAATCGGTATCGGAGTTTCAACCACAGGAGCACTGTTCGCCCAACGCGCCTTTACTACTGAATATAACAACTACGCACTAACTGCAAGCAATGAACCGGATAATATTACCGCTGTTCAAGCAAGCTACGACAAAGCAAATCAGGGGTATAAACTCAGGATGTTTTTTATCTATACGGGTATCGGCATCTGGGTTTACAGCATTATTGATTCTTATGTCAGTGCAAACTTTTACAATGCTACCTCGCAAGTTCAATCTATTCGTGAGGATGCACAAAATATAGAAAATTTAGGACTCCAAGTTGGAATCACGCCATCACGGCTCTATTTGGGAGTTGTGAAACCATTTTAAATTTGGCATTTTGATTTGGAGATAAAATATCATGTATAAAAAATTAGCAGTGATGGGTAGCGTACTCATCTTATTGACAAGTCTTATAGGCTGCGGTGATGTAGAAAAGGTGAATCCTGTTCTACCCGAAGACCTATTAGCAATTAACAGAGTTTTACAGCAGTGGCGAGAAGGTTATGAAACCGAAGACGTTGAAATGTATATGAATACCTACTGGTCAGACGGCTTCCGATATGTATCCGATATGGGAACTGATGGGGACAAAACCGACGACCTCATCTTTGATGATATACGAGACGAAAGGGACTCTGCTATTCGTGTCTTTAGTAGATTTCAAGACATTGAGATAGAACTTTCTAAACCCCCAGAAGTATCCGTAAATGAAGATGGGGACGAAGCAGAAGTACGCAACCATTATAGGATACAAGGTTTTGTTGCTGATGGTGAATCACTTGAAGGTGGATTTACAGGATGGTTCGCTGAAGGTGACAACTTGTTCATCTTTCAAAAAAGAGATGATGAATGGCGAATCACCGAATGGCATGATGAAGCATTCAACGATGAAGAAATTCGGGCTGCAAACAACCTATAACGGACAAGCCATTTAAAAGCAAATGAAGGGAGTAGGATTTTCACCCAAAAAACAGGTGGAAATTTACATACATGCCTCAGAAAGAGGAAGTTTTACGAGACTACCTGCATTTCATAAAAAAGTACACTTTCGTAATCTGCATGTGTACTATATTGGTTTTAGGAACAGCACTCATTATCTCCCTCCGAATACCTAAAACCTATTCTGCATCCACGTTGTTGCGGCTCATCCAATCTAACACAAGTGCTCCTATCTCCTCCAACAATTTATTTCAAACAGTCCTTTCAGGGGGTGTTGATAGGAGCGAAATGGCAACAATCAGCAAAAGATTCTCTACAGAATCTATGCTGAATGCCGCCATTGAAAACATGGATGATAATCAACTCGGAGCCTTACAGCACCTGCCAAGTATCGGCATTCTAAAACGCAAATTGAATGCACAAATTGACCCAGAGGCTGACTATATTGAACTCTCAATTAAACTGACTGAAGATGAAGGAGGGGAACGGAATGCAGCACTGTTAGTAAACCAATTAGCACGAGATATGCAAACATTACGGAGCGAAAACGAAAAAACCAGATTAGCAAAACATCAGAAATTTCTTGAAAATAAACGGGACGAAATCGATAAAAAAATACGAGAACTTATAGACGAAACCCTTGATTTTGTTCGCGAAAACGGTAGTCCAGAAACATGGTATCCACAGTTGGCAAGTCTGTTAGAACAGTATCGAAATTTACAAGAACGACTCGGAATTTCAGAACTAGCACTCCACACCACCCGGGGCCGCCTCGACCATTTCAAAACCCGACAAGATACACTTCCACAACAAACCAAAATATCAGAAACGCAGAACAAAAACCCTATCTGGTTATATCAACAAGAGAAGTTAATTGATCTGGAGTCACAGAGAATAGGCGATTCTGAGAAAGCGGGAAAAAGCACACATGAACTGAGCGGACTTGAGGCACAAATTAAGGATATCCGAGAGCAAACTGAAAATACATCAGAATTGATAACAACCACCACTTATGGCACTTCTGCTCACTATACCTATTTGGAAAATCAGTTGATTGAGTTACCACCAACGATTGAAGGACACAAGAACGAAACTGAACAACTCAGGAAAGAACTACAAAAAATCCAAAACCAATTACAAGAACTGCTGACTAAAATCCCAGAAAACCAGCACACATTTACGCAGTTACGCACCAATATAGAACTTGCAGGCACACTCAAAGAAGAAATTGAAAAGCGATACCTGGAATCTGAAATATTGAGTGCCGAGTCAAATGTTACACCTGCTCAGAAAGGTGGAATTGAAATCGTAGACATTGCTGTTCCAAGAAAAATAGCAGTCAGTCCACAGTTCAAACTCATAGTCGTGCTTGCTGGCGTTATCGGGTTATGTTTAGGTGTTACGCTGGCTCTGGCAATAGAGTTTTTTCAAAACTAATTATCATAACGTCAAAAACCATCCCAAACCCGGTAGGTGCGATTTCCTAATCAATGCAGAATACCAAACGCGTATTCTGCCGCTCTTACCC
>VXOP01000170.1 GCA_009839975.1 Candidatus Poribacteria bacterium | reverse complement strand
GTTGCATACAAACCTCTCGTAGACTTTAAAAAATTATTATAGCATAGTACCAAAAAAAAATCAAAAGATTCTTACTAATTTAACCCAAATTGCTACCTATGTAGCACAATCTGCCAGATTGTGCCATTAGGGCGCAAACTGGCAGTGAAATCAACGGTATGAATCATGGCGAATGCCACGCGCGCATTCGCCCAATGGCATTCACCGTGTTACAAATATTGGCTAATTATCAGCATGTTTTTCATTAAAGACGGTGTTTCCATGTCTAAAACTTATAGGTAGCAACTTAGGTTAGAATAATAGGAGATGTCAAAGGCATTATCCCTGTTCTGACAATCTGAATCGCGGATTTATGTCAAAAGATAAGAGGTAAGGAGACAGGTATCCATGATTGAGAAACGTTTAGAAGAACTGGGGATAAATTTGCAAGGCAAGAAACCACACCTACCTCATTTTCTGTCAGCAATCCGTTTGGATGGTATACGTGGATTCAATAACCTAAGAGTTCCATTTGATTACCCCGTAAGTGTAATCGCTGGTGGAAATACGACTGGCAAGTCAACGGTACTTTTTGCCACAGCGTGTGCTTATAAGGTGCCGGGTGCGGGGGTTAAGGAATTCGTTCCATCTACACTCTTCCCTGATTTCAAACTGCTCTGTGAAGATGACATCGCTGAAGGCATCTTAGAAGGTATATTTGACTTTTTACTTCCAAACGAAGGAATGAATAGGGAAGCAATCCGCATTGGAAGAGATACAGGGGCAAGCCAATTTCCGATACACGCTGAGACGTTAAGAAAATTCGGTCAGATTCAAAATACTGTTTTCGTTCTTGATGGTGACCAGAGAGATGGTGATATCGCGCTTAAAATACAGAACGCTGCAAAATATACTGTGTCCATACTATTTCTCCCCGGTAATGGATCCCCCGAAAGTTGGGTATGGGATCGGTTAAAATACATTCCTGACACAGAAATCGAACGACTCGGAAACACACGTGCAGGTCTATCTAACTTAATGAACCGGTTGGATGCGATATACAGCTCAGCATCCGATTCGCCATCAGAGATTGCTAAAAACAAATTTCGGAGTCTCTCTGATAACTTACGTAGAGAGGCATCGGAGATCTGCCGAATCGTATCCCGCTTAGAGGCGGACCAAAGAGAGAGTGACATTCGACCTCTTACGGATGAACTGCAGGGAATTCTAAGACAGTGGCGGGAGTAATAACCGATAAACCTAATAGCAGACTACAAAAATATCGTTTGACAGACAAAGGAAAGACCGAACTATCCAATACAACAAACAGCGAAAATCGGTGGAAGCAGAACACCTTATGATGCAAACTTTGAAGTCTATGGACTCCCTACGCTACGGGGTGAAGGTACTACCAGAAATCGGTGAACAACATAAAACCATCTGGCTTATAGATTGGAAAAATCCAGAAAACAACGACTTCGGTATTGCAGAGGAGGTCACGATCAGAGATAGAAACAACAAAAGTACCGCTTGCACACGAAAACTGGCTATATTGAGACACGCAAGAATTGACCCTCCACAGCATTCACGATACCTTTCATCATCGTCTTTGTAAGTTTCATAACGTGAGTTTGAAAATAGATATATAAACCTAATTTTACAAAAAATGGACGCTCAAACACCCGGTAGGTGCCCAGTTAACATAATTCTGGCCTTATCGCACCTACCGGACTGGGGGTATTATCGCTTTCGTGCCTTCCTTAAATTGACGATTATGGTGACAAAATATTTACACACCCAAATTCAAATGTTATCTTGAAATTTTCAAAATGACCTGCTATTATTTAAAGTGTTTTTAACTATCATTAATATGCATTATGATTGGGGTGTTCCTTTTCAGGCCCCGCAGGACTAAAGAAATCCCTAAATTAGTTCACACTCGCAATTTGAGTGAACGTGGAGGTTTATGAATGTCTAAACGAGGATACAAATCAATTATTGTTTGTTTGATATGCCTTTTTCTACTGCCATTTTCTATAATTACACTATGTATAGCGCAAGATGTTACAAATGATGAGATAATCATACAACGTTATAAACAGTTACTTCACCAAAACCCCAAAGAGGGAAGTACTTTTGACCGCGTCTACCAGTTTTACCTTGAAAGTGCTGGTTTAGAAGCAATGCTAAACGATTATCAAGCAGAAGTACAAGCAAATTCTAACGACCCTAACCTCCATCTCATTTTAGGACACCTATATAAGCGACTTGGTAAAGACATTGACGCGGTAAAGGCATATCAACGTGCGGTGGAACTCGGACCTGAAAACTATTATCCACATTTTGCATTGGGAAAGTTTTATGCTTCATTAAGAAACAATGAAGAAGCCATCCAATCATTAACTACTGCATCAAAATTGTCTGTACAAGCACAGAATGTCCCACCCGAAGAGTTAACCGAAATCTATAAGGCACTTGGACATGCATATTTTCAGCGTGACAAAGTAGATGAAGCAATTCAGGCATGGAAAAAGACCACCGAACTTGATCCTGATGACATCTTTGCACGAATTGAAATCGCCGAGCTATTCGTTGAACAAGAACTTTTTTCACAGGCAATATCACAATACAATGCAATTATCCAACTGAAAAAAGAGGATACCTATAGAGTCTGTTTGAGCCACAGAGAAATCGGTAACATACATGAAGCGAAAGGGGATTTTCAGGAAGCAATAAAGAGTTTCGATACTGCATTGTCGTTGACTGTTCCAGGAAATTGGCTGCGTAAAGACCTACAACACCGTATCATCGGTATTTTTGCTGCTGATGGTAATTGGGAGGGACTCATTCATTATTATCAAGAAAAACTTCAGGTAACACCAAATGAACCTGAACTCCTCGGTTTACTGGCAGCAGCGTACATTGAAAACCAGCAGGTTGATGAAGGTATCAGCACTTATGGAAAAGGGATTGAGCTTGCACCTACAGACACAAATCTGAGGCTTAATCTTATTGCTACACTCCGAAACATTGAAAAGTTTGACGATGCTGCAGCAGAATACGAAGTTCTCAGCGAACAATCCCCTGACGATTTCGGTATTTACCGTGAACTCGGGGAACTATATCTACAAACTGGCAATCAGCAGAAAGCAAAAGATGCATATCAACGCATGATTGACCGTTCCCCTAACAACCCAACAACACATCTCATTTTAGCAGAAATATATACAGGACATGAATGGATAGAGGATGCGGAAAATCAGTATGAAAAGGCAATCTCACTTGCACCAAACAATCTGGACTATATTGAGTATTTTGGTGATTTTTACCTGCGACAAGGAAACAGAGAAAAAGCACTTGAGGCATGGAATCAGATGGTCGCAGATGAAAAAGCAACCGCTGCAAATTATGATCGCCTTGCACAACTGTTAAAAGCGAAACATTTTATACCTGAAGCTGGCACCGCCATTGAAAAAGCAGTTGAGTTGATGCCAAATGAATACAAGTATCGTGAGGCTTTAGCAAAATACTATTTTAATAATGGAGATTATGATGCATCGCTTACTGAATACACTTCTGCAATGAAACTTGCACCTAATGCGTTTTTTGCTGAAAAAATGGATGACAAAAGAATCGAACTTTACCGAAGACAAGGCACGCTTCAAGATAATATCAAAAAACTGGAAACTGAACTTCAGAAACCAGACTTAACCGCTGAACAGAAATTCTTACATCAAAAACAGATCGCAAAAATGTATCTCAAACTGGGTAACATCACTTATGCATTAGAAGTACTATTGAATGCAAAGAAACTGAAACCGAATGATGTCGGTGTGAACCGATGGCTTGCTACAGTCTACAATCGTCAAGGTAGACGGGATGATGCAAACGCCATTTACATCCAACTAATTGAGATGGATAGCGCAAACGCTCGGGAATACCACGCACATATCGCAAAGTCTTATTTAGATGTATTAGATTATGAATCAGCAACAACTGCTGCAAAACAGGTCATCGCAAATAGTCCTCGTAATCCAGAAGGACACAAACTTCTGGCACAAATTGCAAAGCAATCAAAAGACTATGATGCCGCTATTGACAGCTTGAGACAAGCGATCCGCCTACGACCAGAAGAGATTGACACACGCACAGAATTAGCAAAAGTCTATAAACTCTCAGGAAAACTTCAGGAAGCAATCGCACAATATTGGCGATGTTGGAACTTAAGCGATACTATTCACGATAAACTTACGCTTGTTAAACCGCTTTCTGAGGTCTATTATGACATGGGTAGACGCGATGAATTTGAAGAAAAACTAAAGCAATTAGCAAAATCAAACACCTCCTGGGTAGCACCTGTCCTTGCACTTGCTGAAATTCATCGTATGGAAGGGGACCTACCGAAAGCACGTTTCCAATTAGCACAAGGTCTAAACAAACAACGTGAAAACCCTGAACTCCTATCCAAATTAGTAGAAATCAGTTCTGATTTAGGTGATATGCAGGATGCACTGACATATCAACAACGCCTTGTCAAAGTTGACCCAGACCCAAATCACCAACAGAAACTCGGTGAGTTATTGTTTGATGCTGGACGTGAACAAGAAGCAATACAAGCGTGGACGAAATTACTTCACGCAAAAAACCAAACACTTGAGGCAGAAGTGAAACTCGCTGCACTGTTACTACGCTACGGATTGTCCGAAGAGGCTTTCCTTGTTCTTGAACGCGCATCTGAAAAGATTTCCGGAACTGACGCACATCTGCCACTTTACAGGTTGGGGGTGTTGTTAGTTGGTATGAATGAACCAGAACGCGCACAAACCTACTTCCACCGTATACTGGATATGTCTGAACCAGCAGAGAATACCGCAAAACAGACTACAAGATATAGTGAAATCTATAACTATTCTTACATCCCAGGTATTGACTTTAATAAATTTGAGATTTCTCAAAATGCTATCAGTGAAATACAGAGTAGACCCACTTTTGCTGGAAGAAATATGCAATGGATGCCGAAAACTATTGAAGAAGCACAAGTAGGTTCACTCGTGCATTTAACTACAATCGCACAGCAGCTTGGAAAACTAACTGAACTCATTCAACATTTTGAAGATGATGTTCAAGCAAACCCAACTGATATCCAAGCACTTGAGACTTTAGCACGATTTTATACTTTGATACAGCAGAAAGAAAAGGCACAAACTGTCATAGAAAAGTTGATAGATATTTCCCCCAATGATTTAGCATATCAACCACTTCGGTTGCAGCTGCTATTGAAGGATAACTTAAATTACGAATCAGTAAAGAAAGCAATTGACGATATACCCGGTTTAGTTCCGACTGTACGGGCTCGCTATCTTGCAGAATATGCCACATTACTCCATTATGAAGACAAGAAAGAGGACGCGACAAAACTCATAAAAGAAATAGAAGATGTAAAACTTACCGATCTCACAGCCTTGGCTAAGTTAGTTGATGCGTTCGTAATAAATGATAGAACAGAAATAGCAGAAGAAATCCTAATAAATCTACCATCACCGTCACAAAAGCAGTTGAGGGAATATAGATTACTCTTTGAAGAACTCTCTGATGCGTACATTGAACAGGGGAACACTGAAAAAGCAATTGACGTTCTCTGGACCTTCCTTGAAAGAACGAAACCCAGTACTATAAAACCCAGACGTGTTGCTGCACTTGCACAGTCATCATACTATTACTACGGCTATTATAACCCTATCAACTCCAGTTATCCCGTACCAACAGCATATTTCAATATTGAACGATTGAACTACCTTAAATCAATTTTCCGTGAGGTGTGGATACGGAAGCGACAGGAAACACTCTACACAAAACTGCAAAAACAGCTCGACACTGCAAATGGTAGAGACCGTATCTATCCTGGATTAGCACTCAGTTACTGCTATTGGTGGGATGCAAATCATGATAAGGCGCGACAGATTCTCTCTACGCTCCACAATGCGTTTTCAGATGACCTAACGTTAAAACTGAACATTGCTTACATCTCAATTCAGAGCGGAGAATATAGGGTTGCACTCACCATGCTTGAAGACCTGGCAGAGTCCGAGCCGAGAAACCGCCGACAGTATTACGATCTGATACTTCAACTCGCCATACACACGGGTGATACAATGACCTTGCGTGAAGTCATGAACACCCTCTTAAACTCTCCTATCAGTTCACAGGAACTTTACGATATCTCTATCACCCTTCAAGAATCGGGTTTCACGCAATATGCAATCGCTACTGCCAAAAAAGCTATGACATTGGCAATGACTCAGGCAAACCCAAACTTTCTGATGTACCTCGGAGACCATCTGGCAGACCTTGGCAGAGGACAAGATGCTGCTATATTAGCAGAACGCGCATTAAAATTCGCTAATAGACCTGATCAATATGGACGCATGATGTCAACATGGAACTTTAATCAAGCGAATAGTTTAGTTGGCAATGTAAAGGAAAAAAAGAAAAGGGAAACCAAGATTATTGAGGATGCACAGAATAACCCAACGTCATTCAATGCACAACTCAAATTAGCTATGTTTTATGAAGGAACAAATAAGATACAAAAAGCCTCTGAAGCATTTGAAGCAGCACTCAAACTCCGTCCAAAGGAAATTAACACCCGACTCCGTTATGTCCAGATGCTTGAGCGAAGCGGTAAAACTAAAGACGCAATCCCACACTATAAAATACTTCTCAAAAGAGATGCATCCATACTTGGATACAACTCTGAAGATGCAATAGATGCTTTTGTACATTCTGACAAATTAGATGAACTGATTACGTTAACAAAAGAGATTATCCGACCAATTGGGAGATATTATGGATATGAATTTACCATTACCGTCGCACGACGATGTCTCAAGGAACAAAGAAAAGATGCGGCTATTGAACTATTTCAAAAAATAATTGAAGTTCATCCAAATCGGTACTACCTTTACCAAGAATTAGCTACCATTTATGCTGATAACGGCGAACCTGAAAAAGCTATTCAGTTCTTGACTGAGATATATGAACAGAATAAAACGGCAATGGCACAGGATTCTTTTGAACTAAAGGTTGCCGAATTCCATGAAACAGCAAGTGGAACAGAAAAAGCAATTCAATACATGCGGGAGAAGATTGATAAGCAGGATATCACCAACATCAATATAGCATATATTCTAAGACTTGCTGACCTCTATAAGAAAAATGAAGAATTAAAGAAACTAATAGCAGAATATGATGCAAAACTTATTCAAAATCCATCAAACACGTCACTCCTATATGTTGTGGCAAGAATGAAACTTATGGATGAGGATATTGATGGAGCAAAGACACACGTCAATCAACTGATAGATAATTACCTCACTACAGTTAGTACACAAACATTGTATAATCTTGCCAATGCGTGTGATGGACATGAACTGCAAACCCACATACTTGAGGCAGTCGCAAGAAAACTTGAACAAGAAAACTCATGGGCTGTCGTTAGGTGCTACAACAAACTTGGAGAAGCTTATGCAGCAAACGGCGAATTGGAAAAAGCACAAAACGCATTTCGCAAAATGGGCAATGTCCAAACTATGCAAGATGACGGAACAGATATATATGAGAGAAGAAGATTGGCTTCAACATACATGAAATACCAAATGTGGAATGATGCTGAAACCGTCTGGGCAGGAATTATCAATGACCTCGCAGCAGACTGGTGGGATCGCGACTACGCACAAAGAATGTACATTGACACTATAGAAAAACGGGGTGATCTCGCTTCAAGAAAACAGATCGTTGAACAAACACAGACATTGAGTGTCGGTATGCAACGTGCCATTGCAAATGAACTTGCACAACTCGGACAAGTAGCAAAAGCGATAAGTATATACGAACGCATTGCTGCATCCACACCTGAAGACTTTGAATCGCGTTCTCAACTCGCAAGACTTTACACACGATTAAATATACATGAAAAGGCTTCTGAAACATGGACATCCCTACTTAAAGCCGACCCAGAAAATACCAAATATCAGGACGGACTTGTCAATAGTCTTGTATCTGCCGGGAAGCTAAAGGACGCATTAGAACTATCCAAAGAATATATACAAGCCGACCCAGAAATTAACGTCCATTACGTGAGACTTGCTAAACTATATGCTGACGATGATAGGATTGATGAAGCTCTCGCAAACTATGAAAAATCTCTGGAACTTGCCGCCGGCGATAGACAGATTCATCTTGATATGGCAAACTTATACCTACGTACCGATAAGTTAGACGCCGCTGAAAACGCTTACGAAAAAGCAATTCAATTCACGACATCACAGTGGGAAAGAGAAAACACAGAAACGGATTTGATCAATTTGTACCGTTTTCAAGGAAAATTAGAAGATATGCTACAAGTGGCTGAAGAAGAGGGTACTATGACATCTGTCATGCAGAGAGAACAAGCACAAATCTATCTAAAAAAAGGTGAATTGCAACAGTCGGTTGATGCTTTTAAGAAAGCACTTGATTTGACAACTGACACCTACGATAGAAATAGTATCAATGATGAATTGCTTGCGGTATATGCTAAACTTGGTGAAAACGAAGCTGCTTTAGAAATCTTTGAAAATACGCTCGCTTCTGGTGATCCATACCGATCCTCAAATTCCAATAGCGCAACCATTACATACAGAACTAAGGAAGAAAATGCGCGTGATAATCTAATAAGTGCTTATAATAATGCTAAAAAACTGGAGACTTTAAAAACGCTATTTGAAAATAAGAAAAATGAAGATCCAGAAAATATTGATGTTCTTGAATTACTCGCAAAAATCTATGTGAGTGAACAGAACTATTTATTAGCCACTGATATCTATCAGAAACTCCTCCAAATTCAACCCAAGAATGTAACGTTTCTCTTTGCTGCTGGGAATGCTTATAATAACAGTGGACAAAAAGGATTGGCGCAAAAAACCTTAAGAGAGGCTGAAAAAACGTTCAATCAGAAGCATAGCAGTAATGATATGTATTTTCTCGGTTCGCTTGCTACTAAATGCTTTGAGCATGAACTGTATGATGCGGCAATTAAGATCGCAAAAACTGCCATAGACAATAGTAATTATCGAAACTCAATTGTTGATATTCTATATGAAATACTCGCAAAAAGTTATCACAAAAAAGAAAACTATGAAGAAGCTGTTAAAATATATCAAGAACTTGCCAACGACGCCAGTAATAGTAACATACGATCAAGAGCGAATGCCGCTGTCTCTGAGATTGCCAAAACCGCAAATCTCTTTAAAAAATGGATTCCAAAGTATCTGGAAAAGATTGAAAGAAATCCAAACGATACCAACACAAGACAGACCCTGGCAGAAGCCTATGAAACTACGGAACAAACCGTGTTAGCTGTTGAACAGTATGAAAAATTAAGTGAACTACAACCCTATAATCCACAATGGCAAAAGAAACTCGGTGACCTTTTTCAAATACTATCTACAGAGAAACAGAAAACAGTTAAAGTACTTGAAGATACTGCACTTACACTCAGCGGAAATCGAAGTTTCGTTGAAATCAACGATAGTGAAACTTTAGACAATATCACGCAACAGGTGACAATATCTTTTTGGATGAACCCAACAGAATTTTCAAACGATTACATGCCTATTGTTTTTAGAGGTGGTGAATGGGACCCAGGATTTAAACTCCGCAGCTACACGATACAACTCATAAATGATGGCAGAATTCAATTTGCATCATCACCACAAGACGTGCATGATGTCTCAATTTATGCACCACCGGGAACGATAAAACTAAATACATGGACACATATCGCTGGAGTCGTTGATGCCAAAAACAATTATATCAAACTTTTCATTAATGGCATTGAAATCAGCCATAATAATTACAAAGGACAGAACAGAATCCATAAAAGCGAACTTCCGCTGCGCATCGGTTGGACACATGAGATTTTTCATCTGTCGCACGGTGTTTTTGTCGGACAGATTGATGAGGTGCGAATCTGGAACATCGCTCGTACGCAGGAACAGATCCGCGCTGATATGAATACACAACTGAACGGTGATGAAGAAGGGTTAAGCGGATACTGGAAATTTGACCAAGAAAAGAACGGACTGATCTTTGATACTACACCGAACAAAAACCACGGTAAACGCATAGGTAATGCAAAACTTGAAGCATACCAACGCCCTATATTTGAATCAGTAAATAGTGAAGTATTGACAAAGGCAATTTCTGCTTACAAAAAGGCAATTGCGCTTGAACCCGCAAACTATCAAAACTATGACCTATTAGCAAAAACCTACAAAAAAATGGATCAGATTGCCGATGTTGAACGGACCTATCGTCAAGCGTTAGAGGCACCACTATCATTAGATTCACACGAGTCCGCTGTCCAAGAAATCATTGGACTTTACACTGATGACGCGCATCAGCAAAAGCGAATTGCAATACTTGAAGAAATGCAACCGAAGATGCTAAAGAGTGATGTCTTACACGACCTATTAGGAAATCTTTACAATGAAACGGGTAATACAGAAAAAGCTGAACTTGCTTATACACAGTGGCTAAAGATACGGCAGAAGAATCTATACGACTCCGAATATTACTATCGCACTTTTGCTGAAGAACTTCTTGAAAAAGGGATTTTCCCAAAAACCGCACATACATTCGCCAAACGAGCAATGCAGACCGATTCAAACTCAAGTTACTACTATCCCACAACACTTGCTCAAACATGTATTGCCAACAAACAGTTTGATGATGCTATAAAATACTTTAAACAGGCATTCTCAATTGCTTCAACAGAGTATTCTTATGAACGGATTTGGGATAGAATAACTGACAGTAGTAGGTATATTGATGACAAAGAAAAGTTTAAGCAGATGTTAGATGAACTCTTAGATACTTTTCCTGATGAAAGTTCTACATCACGAGCAAACGGTTACCGTAAAATCGCACATTATTATAGTAATAAAGGTGAAAAGGAAAAGGCGATAAACTATACCTTGAAAGCCGGACTTGTTCCTGAAACAAATTGGATAACACTCGGTCCCTTTGATAATACGGATGCTTATGGTGTGCTAAATGCTTATATTCCAGAGGAAACAACACAAATAGACACGACTGCACAATACTACGGTAAAAGAGAATTAATTGGTTGGGAAAAATCAAAATATCGGTCATTAGATGGACATTATGTTTTTACAGGGGACACTGAATGGAGCGCATCTTATGTATGGGCAACTGTTGTCTCTCCAGATGAACGCGATATCATCATACGGTTTGACAGTGATGACCAAGGGGCAATCTGGTTAAATGGGAAACAGGTATTCAGGCATGGTGGAACCAGGGCCGCAATATTTGACCGATACACAATTAATACAACCCTAAAACACGGAGAAAACACTATCCTTGTCAAGATTTGTAATCAAAGTGCAGATTATGATTTTTACTTCCGAATTACGAACGTTGACGGTATTCCCTATAATGATCTGCACTATAAATCTGCTGATGAGCTGCTGAAAACACCACCTCCAGAACCTACATTCCATGTCAACGTCAACTTAGGTTGGGCTGAATACTACGAAAAGCACAACATGTCCGATAAAGCTATGGAACAGATGCTACAGACTGGTATGATCCATGAAAAACAGTGGTTAGTTCTCGGTCCGTTTGATAACACAGCAGGCATAGGATACGATACAGCTTACATCCCTGAAGATGCCATACAGATTGACAGAAACGCTCAATACGATGGAGCTAATGGAAAGATCAGTTGGGAAAAACATACTGATGACGCTTTTAACGGATTCATCGATTTCGGCAGGAATGACGATTGGCGTGTGTCATATTCTTGGACAACCATAACTTCACCGGATGAACGCGAAGTACAACTCCGTATCGGAAGTGATGACCAAGCAAAAGTATGGCTAAACGGTGAACAGGTGTATTCTTTTGATATGGGTAGATGGCTTGTTGTTGACACAGATATTGTGCCTGTCAAACTAAAAGCAGGTGAAAACACCATTCTCGTCAAGGTCTGCAACGAGGAATTGCGTTGGGGATTCTATATGCGTGTTACAGATGAAGATGGCAAACCTTATAACGATCTAAAAATAAATGACCAGCATCATATCATAGCAGAATGATGAATAATAGTGTTGTCTTGAAATTTTGAATATGACCTGCTATTATTAATTCAGTATGGATACACAAAATTCTCCCCTCAACGTGAATATCGGTGGGATTCGCATGCGGAATCCGGTGATGACTGCTTCAGGTACTTTCGGGTATGGCAGCGAATACGCAAATTTCGTTGACCTAAACAGACTCGGTGCGGTTGTTGTTAAAGGTGTTACAAGTGTCCCCTGGCAAGGCAATCCGATGAACCGAATTATGGAAACCTCTTCCGGTATGCTCAATGCAATTGGATTACAAAATGTCGGTGTAGATGGTTTCATTAAAGAGAAGTTACCCTATCTACGCGATTTTGATGTCCCTGTCATAGTCAACGTCTGCGGTAAAACGGTGGCTGAATACCTGATAGTTGTTGAGAAGTTAAGCGAGGCGGAAGGTGTCGCTGGCGTAGAACTCAACATCTCCTGTCCGAATCTGGATTGTGGCGGTATGAGTTTCGGTGTAGACCCCACTTTAGCACATCAACTTGTAAAAGAGGTAAAAGCAAAAACGCATCTACCGTTATTGGTAAAACTATCACCGAATGTCACCGATATCACCGTCATTGCACGTGCCGTTGAAGACGCTGGAGCAGATGCCCTATCTGCAATAAACACCTTACTCGGCATGGCAATCAATGCAGAGACACGCAAACCGGAACTTGCTAACGTCACAGGGGGTCTCTCCGGTCCCGCAATTAAGCCTGTCGCTTTACGATTGGTATGGGAGGTTTATAAAAACGTCTCTATTCCGATTATCGGGATGGGTGGCATTATGAGCGCGACAGACGCACTGGAGTTTTTCATTGCTGGCGCATCCGCAGTTGCAGTCGGCACAGCCAATTTTGTAAATCCTAAAGCATCAATGGAAGTAGTGGAAGGTATCCAAACCTATCTTGAAAAAACGGATATGCGTTCAATAAAAGCGTTGGTCGGAAGTCTGCAGGTAGATTAAAAGTAGTAGGCACACGCCGTGTGCTGTCCGCTTCGTATCCTTAGATTTTTCTAAACGGCACACGGCGTGTGCTTACTACTACGCAACGACAACCCGCGATACGCTGCACAAAATTGGACTTAAGACCACACATAAGCACATATAGGTGCATGCAATACGACAAAACCTAAAGATTGGCCTTAGCTTCTATTGGCACAGAAATTGCTTTAGTTCTTGCAATAGTTGGCAACATTAGTTATTACCTATAACCCAAATTCGTAGATGGTTTATCATCGTTCGACTTTCGCTAACACAGGAGGCATTGCCATGAAATATAGTCCCAAATTCATCAACGTCCAAAAAATCATCATCGTCTTTATCATAAGCATCGCTTTATGCATCTCAGGACAGATTGTTTCTGCACAGGAAGCAGAAAGAACCGAATTCAGTGTTGAATCTTTCACACGTGGGACCCAGAATGATAGTATGGCAGATTTTGTTATAACCCTTAATAAACACGTCATTGCTGGAAAATCACTATATACTGATTTACCAGATGATGCGATTCAGATTACGCCTGCACTTCAAGGAAAAGCGAGATGGATAGCACGTAATCAGATCGGAATCTTTTTAGAAAGCGCATTGGCACCGGGTGTTAATTATACATTTGAACTCTCAGCAAAACTGAACCCATCAGCAAATTTTACGCTTGCCGGTTTACGAAAGTTCACCTATCCAACATCACCCTTTAAGGTGGAAAAAGCCGAGATCGGTTTCCAATATGATAAAGAACTGAAAAAAGCGAAGGCTATCGGAACTATTACCTGTAACTATGCTGTCACCATTGCTGGTTTAGAGAAACACCTTTCAATACTATCAGGCAGAGGGGATGAAATACCTTACAGTTTCCAAGAACAGAGTCCAACGACAAGAACTGTGTTAATAGAAATCGAAGATATACCTCCACTACTTGAAGGACGTTATCTACAGGTCAAAATTGCAGAAGGATTTAAATGCTCTGGCGCAGAAATTGGACTTAAAGAACCGAGTGTCGCACCCATACAACTGGGCAATATAAGAGAACTGCGGATTGATCGCTCAGACTTTCAACAGAGGGATGGCAAACTGTTTGTCAATATACGTTTCTCTTCACAGATCACCCTTGAGATGTTTCAAGAAAACATAAATATTGAACCGGAGATTCCGTTTCAGTTAGCGGTCAACTATCGTGAATTGGAGATACATGCAGATTACAAACATCGCGCCAATTATACAGTAAATATCAAAAACGGCATCGCATCTGAAGATGGGAGTATATTAAGAGACACTTTTGTGAAGAGATTAACAGTACCAGACCTATATCGCGGGATCCGTTTTACAGATAACACATTTTTCCTACCGAGAAAGGGAACGTTGAAACTCAACCTGGCAACGACGAATCTGGAACGCTTCGGAATCGGAATCGCAAAGGTCCATCTTTCCAGTCTACCCACACTGATACATCAAGGTGAATTGACTATAGACTCAAAACTAAACGAAGAGATCATCACACCCCTATCGCTCAAGGAGTATCTGAAAGACAACAATGCAGGTGTTTTTAAGGTGGTCGTTCATGCTGATAGTGGTAGGACAGGTTACGCTGAGCAATTGGTTGTTGTCACAGACCTCGGCATCGTTGCGAAAAGAATAGACAAGGAATTATATGTGTGGGTCAATTCGCTTGATTCTTTAGAGCCAATTCAGAACGTGAAGATTCAACTCATAAATAATCGCGATAAGAAAACATTTCTTACCGGAGAAACCGATGATGCGGGGTTCACTAAACTCACCTTAGAACCAGAGATGCTCAAAGATAATCCAGGATTCCTGATAACTGCTGAGAAGGGAGACGATTTCTCATTATTGCAACTACAGCGACACCACATGCCAACACACAGTTTCAATGTTGGAGGCGTCCCCTATTTAGTCGCGGGACATGAGGCGTATCTTTACACCGAGCGCGGGGTTTATCGTCCCGGAGAAACGGCACACCTCATCGGAATTGTACGCGGAAAAAACAGCTCAACTCCCAAGTCGCTACCCGTACGGATTGAGATTGTTAACCCGCAAAATGCCACACTCAAGGAGTATCAAGAACAGACTGATGATGAAGGGACGTGTGAAGTTGAGATTCCACTACCCGCCTATACACCAACAGGTTGGTATACTGTTAAAATGTGGTCAGAAGACAGACAAATTGGAACCGCTAATTTTCAGGTTGAGGAATTTATACCAGACCGCATGAAAGTTTCGGTAGAAGCAGATAGAGAATCCTATATGTTAGAGGACGAGGTTACGATAGATGTGAAGGCTGAAAACCTTTTCGGTACACCAGCGGTTGGAAGAAAAGTGAGCGGTTATTACAGTCTTCAAGGATCGCGTTATAGTCCTCCTGATGAATGGGATTCGTTCACCTTCTACGATCCAAACCGCACTTTCAGTTTTGATACCGTAAACTTTGACCCAGCAGTAACGGACATTGATGGCATAGCAACCTATCGGTTCACACTGCCGGAAGGTCTTAAGCCATCGTCTTCGCTGAGTGGTTATGTTATGGCAACTGTTCAAGAACTCGGAGGACGGTCAGTTACTGCCTCAAAATGGTTCACTGTCCATCCCTACTCCCACTATGTCGGCATCAAACGACCCGAAGCAGGAACGGTAAAACGAAATGAAGAGGTCACATTCAACTATATTGCTCTTGATGTTGATGGAGAACCGACAGCAGGAAGAACTTTGAAAGCGACAATCTCTACTGTTTCGAATTGGCATAGATGGCGTAGACAACAAAAACCTGAGGTCACAGAACTGAAAACCTTTACATTAGAATCGGAAGACGAGATCGCTGATTTCACCTATACCCCCGTTGCCTACGGCGTCCATCGCGTAGATATTGAAGATGTTGATAGTAGTGCAAAAACTTCTGTGCAATTCTATGTCTCAGAATGGGGTGGTGTGCCGTGGTCATTAGAAAATCCTGACACATTGGATATGACACTTGATAAGGATGCCTATCGTCCCGGTGAGAAAGCAAAGCTACAGATCAAGCCTCCCTTCCCCGGTAAAGTGTTGCTAACGATCGAACGGGAAAAGGTGTTGAGTCATCAAACGATCACGGTTAAAGAGAACACCGAAACATTGACAATTCCTGTTGAGGATGGTTACGCGCCTAACGTCTATCTCTCTGCAATGCTCATACGTTCTACGACACATTTAGAGAAGGATGCACCCGCACGCGCATTTGGTGTTATTCCGTTGAAAATTGATGCAGAAACACATCGGCTAAAGGTGGAGCTTGATGTTCCTGAACAGATACGACCGAATCGTGAAGTGGACATAAAGTATCAGGTGACAGGTGAGCGGAAGGGACAACCCTATAGAATCACAATTGCTGCTATTGATGAAGGAATCCTCCAATTGACAGGTATGCAAACCCCGGACCCACATGCACGCTTCTACCAACAGAGAAGACTTAGCACCATCTCTTATGAATTCCACAATGTGATTACAAGGGACCACCGATTTCCTATTAAACCGATTGAATCCCTTGCTGATTTGATGAAGGTGGTAACGACTACACCAAGAGCTGAATCACGGGGACAGTTAATAGAACAGGAAGCGTTAGTTGCAGAAATGGCAGGGGAGGTTGCTTTTAGTAGAATGGATCGTGCTAGGATGACTTATGATAGTTTGGTACGTATTGACACCGTATCACCAGCATCATTTGCAGCGAAAAGACAAAGTCGGTTGAATACGGATTCGGTTGTTCGGGTGATGTCCGTATCCCTCTGGTCGGGTATGATGGAAACGGATGCAGATGGGACGGGTAGTGTCCGTTTCAAGATACCGCAATTTAACGGTTCACTACGTATAATGGCAGTCGCATTTGCTGGGGCAGATTTCGGTTCAGCCACTAAAGAGATCAAAGTGCGTGATCCGGTAATTCTGACACCGACATTCCCGCGCTTTCTCACTGGTGGCGATCAGATTCGCGTCCCTGTTTCTATCTATAACGGCACTGATAACACAGGTGATTTCAATGTGAAGCTACAGGCGTCCGGACCTATAAAACTCATAATGGAAAACGATTCTAACAATCGCACGGTTCTTGTTAAAGGGTCTTCCTTACAGAAACAGATACAGGTCGCAGCGGGTAAGGAGGGGCACGTATTTTTTGATGTCGTTGCACAGGATGCAGTCGGTATCGCTACGTTCAATCTATCCGCATCCGGTAATGGTGAGGAGATAGAATTCGCACCGATGCGTCTACCCCTCCGTTCTGCATCACCCCCTATAACAAAGACAGGACAAGGTATCGTTCGGGCGGGTGAACCAGCAGATTTCATTTTTCCTTCAAACATTAGGCCTGACACATCTGAATTCATGCTGACGGTGTCACCGCTTCCTACCCTTAGATTCGCTGGTGGACTCCGCTATCTCATACAATACCCACACGGTTGTTTAGAACAGACGACCAGTCGGGTTTTTCCACTGCTCTATCTTAGCGACCTTGCACGCATCGTTGAACCGATACTGGCAGAGGAGGGAAAAATAGACGAGTATATCAATGCGGGTATTACAAAGCTGGAGGATATGCTGCTACCTGAACATCGTTTTGCATATTGGCAAGGCAGAACACAAATCAACAATTGGAGCAGTATCTACGCTTCCCACTTCCTTGTTGAAGCACGAAAAGCAGGGTACAACGTATCCGACTTGGTTTATTATAGGATGTTAGAAGGATTGAGACGTCAAGCCAGAAACGGTGGTAGTCTCAACAGACCGAATCAGAAAGCGGATAGGTATAGGTTAAGTCAAGCTGTTTATGCCTGTTATGTACTTGCAGCAGCAGGCGCACCTGAGAAATCTGTGATGTACTACCTGAAGAACAATAGACTCAGTGAACTCAATGATTACAGCCAATTTCAACTTGCGGGTGCATTCGCGCTGAGCGGTAATATGGAGATGGCGATCTCAATGCTGCCTGAAGCAGTAGAAATTGATCAGATAGATCAGAGACGTGATACGGGTCGCAATTTTGACTCACCTATTCGTACGAAAGCCATCATGCTGGATGTACTGATGGAAGTTATGGACGACCATCCTGCAGTCACGCCACTCGTTGAAAGTTTGACCGAAGCAGCCTCAAGACGACACCGTTGGACGAATACACAGGACAACGCGTTCGCGTTCCTTGCACTCGGTAAGTATCTGAAAAAACAACCCAATCAGAAATATACCGGAACAATCACCCGAAACGATGCTCACATGGGTAACTTCGATTCGACCGGGACACAATATATCGGTTCAGATTGGGATGGTACACAGATAAAACTTACAGTCAAAGGGAAAGGCACATGTTACTATTTCTGGGAAGCATTCGGTATCGGACGTGATTCATATATTGAGGAATACGGACGCGAATTGCAGGTCAACCGACGGTATCTCACACCAGACGGTTCACGCGTCAAAAATGTCTTCCAACAAGGGGAATTAGTCATCGCTGAGATTAGCGTGAAGGCACTCACGAGCAGTTTACAAAATGTAGTCGTTGTTGATATGTTACCCGCAGGATTTGAAATTGAAAATCCCAGATTGGCAACTCGTTATAGAGCACCTTGGACAGAAAGACGTGACTACACACCTGATTACATAGACATTCGGGATGATAGACTTATCTTCTTCGGTGCGTTTAATTACCAACAGGAGCAGAAGTTCTATTATCCATTAAGAGTCGTAACAGAGGGAACGTTTACAGTGCCCCCTGTTTCTGCCGAAGCGATGTATGATCCAACAAAATCAGCAGTCGCATCAAGCGGAACAGTACAAGTGATTAGGTAATACCATTTCAAATTAATTGTATTCCATTCTTTCGTAGGTCCAAATCAACGCAGATCCATAAAATTTATGCACCCGTTTGCACATTAAGTCGCGTCACAAGTTATGAGAGATATATTGTAACTTTATGTTTTAAGAGGTGCAGAATGCAACAAACCGATACCGAACTTATCCAACGTGTCCTTACAGGCGATGATGACGCATTTGCGTTGTTAGTATCAAAATATCAAAAACAGGTTCATGCATTGGCGTGGCGACTTGTTAAAGATTTCCATATTGCAGAAGAAGTTACACAAGACGCATTCCTAAACGCCTATAAGGAACTGAAAAACCTGAAGGAACAGCAGAATTTTGCGGGTTGGCTGTCTGTAATTACGAGACGTCAATGTTACGCACGACTGCGTAAAAAACGTCTATGGACACAGTCCCTTGAGTATTTGGAACAAACTGACATTGAGCAAATAGAAGAAGTGGTGTTTTCGGAGTATGTCGTTGAAGAGAGGGAACGAACTGCGATACAAGCACAGCGCGAAGTTGTCCAAAAACTACTCACAAAACTACAAGAGAGTGAACGCACTGTCATTACACTGCATTACTTCGGTGAAATGTCATGTTCTGAGATCGGTGAATTCTTAGGTGTATCGGCAAATACGATTAAGAGTGGACTTCGTCGTGCACATCATCGTTTAAAGAAGAATGAACCCTTAATAAAAGAAGCGTTGGAAAACTTCAAAATCACACCTAATCTCACAGAAAACATCATGCGTGAGATTACCAAAACAGACCCGATAGCACCATCTACCAGTAAACCTTTTGCTCCATGGTTTGCCGATGCCTCAACACTCGTGTTTGTACTGATAATGTTAGGTATTGGAAATAACAGAAGTTTGTTGCGTTTTCAGAAACCTTATAACTTAGATGCTGTCTCAGATGTGACGGTTGAAATCGTAGAAACTCCCGTTTTGGAAGACCGTATATTAGAACCTGACAGGCGTAGACTGATAGGAAATAGTCGGGTACAACGCGAAAATCCTGTTTCTAAGCAACAACCTGATGAGACACAACTACAATCTACTGAAGCAGGTAAGGAGAATAGCATGGAAAGTTATCCACAATGGAATTTACCGGAAAGGGCAAAAGCACGTTTAGGTAAAGGTGGCACGTGGTCAATACAGTTTTCACCGGATGGTACACAACTTGCCTTGAGTTGTCCTACAGGTGTCTGGTTTTACGATGTGAAAACGGGTAAGGAACTGTCCCTAATCCCTGGACAACGTGGTTCTCTTGCATTTTCACCAGATGGTCGTTTCCTCGCAAAAGGTGGAGACCAATTTCAACTGTGGGAGATCGCTACACAACGTGAAATCCCGCTACCAGACGATTTTTCCAATACGAATGTGTTGCGTTTCTCAAATGATAGCAAAACATTAGTTTGTCTTGGGGACGGAGGAGACAAGATTTATAGGTATGATGTTGAGACGGGAAAGAACACAGAGATAAAACTACAGACAGAGTCCACGGGTTTACATCTTATTGACTGCGCGTTGGCAGAAGGTAAAATCGCCATTGGAGGTAGGGATGGTGGACTTGCGTTGTGGAATACGATTACAGGTGAGAAACTATCTGTCCTCAGAGAAAAGGGAAAGAAAGTTGATATGCCGGATTATTTTACGCAGACAAACCGCGCAATTACGTTGAAATTCTCTCCTGATGGCACACGAATCGCATCCGGAAATCTTGACACAACAATACAAATATGGGATACGAGCTCTGGAGAAGAATTGATTGGCTTACAAAAGGCTATGCCAGATAGCAATATGTGGTTTGTATCAGGCATAGAAGATGATAAAGAGATCGTAAATAATCCTATGAAAGAGCATAGGAATGATAGACCATCTACAGTAGCATTCTCTCCAAATGCCTCACTAATTGCTTGCGGAAGTGAAGATAGCACCGTAAAACTGTGGCATACAATTACGGGTGAATTGATCGCTACTTTTACTGGACATCTCAGTGATGTTAATCATTTAACATTTTCTCCTGATGGGAACATACTCGCAAGTGGGAGTTATGATGGCTCTGTCAGATTCTGGGACATTGAAACGAAACAGGCACTACAGACCCGTATTATAGGACACATGTGGATTAGAACCGCTTCCTTTTTAGGGGATGGATCTAATATAGCAAGTGTTTTTTCCAACGGTATCATTACTAACTGGGATCTGAAAAACTCAGAAAAAACGACTCTAATAACGAAAGCAACGCTTGAGGAACCTTTATATTGGATGGTTTACAGACATCTTGTGTTATCACCTGATGCAACAAAACTCGCCATCTATGGGATACAGAGTAATCCATCTGAACCAAACTATCTTGAGAATATCCTTCGTTTAACTGATGTTAACACGGGACAGGAGGTGGCGACTTTTCCGAATATTGGAGCAGAGGTGTTTTCACCTGATGGGAAAACCGCAGCTTGCAGCGGTGGGAATACGATCCGATTATTAAATATGGAAACAGGTGAAACACGTAATATAATCACTTCAGACCACGATGAAGATTCTGATGAACACAAACCTTTGATTGCTTCTTTGGTGTTTTCACCAGATGGGAAAAACATTGTCAGTGGAACCATGGGTGGACATTTACAGATTTGGCGTGTGGAAACAGGAGAAAAACTCAGTGCTTTCTTTGAAGAGACACCTCCGAAAGGTAGTATGTACCAAGAGGCTATTCGAAGTCTTGCCTATTCTTCAGACGGTGCGTTACTTGCTGTCGGAAGCACAAAACGCCTCCGTTTAATAGGTAGTACCAAACAGATCCGACTGAATGAAATCGTATACGGTCCCGGAGAATATAATGATACATTTATTTTTTCGCCAGATGATACAATGCTTATCGTTGGAATCGGAGACGGCAGAATTGAATTATGGGATGTGGCTACAGGTGAAAAACTCATCTCGCTTGATGGACATACGGTATCTGTAAAGGATCTGAAGTTTTCGCCAGATAATAAAACACTTATGAGTGTTGGCGGTGGTAACATTCTACTCTGGGACTGGGACACAGTTCTAAAGAGTGCACGCGGAAAGGACACAGATAATACGTCTGAACAGATCCTCCCAACTGCAGCAGAACCCACAGAAAATGTACTGCAATTCGTAGAAAATTCCTCACAGAAGCTAAAAATCTCAGATCATGTATTGTGGAAAGGTGAGATATATCTGGCAAACGAATGGTTTGATGTGGCACTTGAAGAATTTACCAAATACTTATCCGCTGCAGACTGGGGTTTTCTGAGGGAACGGGAAGCTGGCACACATCCCAGTTTTCATCGCACGTTGTTTGTAAGAATTGGTAAAGCTGCTAAAGATATTCAGGATAAAGATGGCTTCGCTAATATGATGGATGAAATCATAACATATTTCACCGATAGTTTGAGTATCCAATTGCATGCACATTTAGTTTTGGCAAAATTCTATCACGATGATGATATGCTTGAAAAGGCAGATGAACATATTCAGCTAATTGACTCACTCACTGCTGATCTTTCCACAGCACGTCTAAGTCTTCAGTCAAATGCGTATCTCAGTTTAGCCGACTATTATCACAATAGTGGGATACTTGATAAAGCAGAAATGTATATTCAGAAAATACACGATATGGATGCTGAACTGGATTTGAATGAGCTGCCTCAACTTAGGTTTCAGTTAGATACACGTTTCAGCTTAGCAGAATATTATCGTAGCAAAGGCATGGTTGAGATGGCGGATGAACACGTCACGAAAACCGGTTTTGTTACGGAAGATGCATGGATGGTGCTTGGACCGTTTGATAATACTGATGGAATCGGTTACGGTACCGCATACATCCCCGAAGACATTACTGAGATTGATTTGAGCGTTAAATATGATGGCGTGGATGGTCCGATACGTTGGAAGAAGTTCACTGATGCGGAATTGGATGGCTATATCCATCTTGGAGAACAGCATGTTGACTGGCAAGTTTGCTACACTTTTGCAACTGTCACCTCACCTGATGAACGGGACGTCCAATTCCGATTTGATAGTGATGACCAAGGAAAAGTATGGGTTAATGGTAAAGAAGTATTTTCCCATACGAAAGCGTTTATGGCAATCGTTGATACATACACTATACCAGTGCAACTCAAACCGGGTAAAAATAGTATCCTCGTTAAGGTGTGTAATGAGATGGGTGGATGGGGATTTTTCCTCCGTATCACAGGTGAAGATGGACAACCTTTTGATGATTTGATAATCAATAGTGCCATTCAGAATACTGAGTAATGCTCACGTTGAAAAATCTGTCAAAGCACCGCCATCTCTATATTATCGAAATTGCGGCGATAGTATTTCATGTATTGCACCTTTTTCTCAAGTGCTTCAATGACAGCGATGTTGAAATTGACTTTCTCAAACTTCTGTGCACTTCCTAATCCACCAGGACTAAACACATTAATCTCCATGAGTTTGTCGCCGACGATGTCTAATCCTACGAGGAACATACCGTCCTGAACTAATTTCGGACGCACCATTTCTACGAGTTCTAAGACGGTATCTGTAATTGTTGCCTGTTGAACTTCTCCACCGACGTGGATGTTACTTCTCATATCGTCACCCATACGGACACGACGGAAGGCTGCGTATCTGCCTCGGTAACGCAACGGTTTGCCATTAAGCACAAACAGGCGCATATCCCCTTCGGCTGCTGCAGTCAGGTATTCCTGTGCGATGACGTATCCGTCTCGGTTCACTGCATCAATCATCTGATTGATGTTAGGCAGGTCATCAGGTCTAACGAGGAAGACATTTTTGCCACCAGACCCTTGAAGCGGTTTGAGGACGATCGTACCACCTTGTTCTTTAGCAAACGCTTTTATTTCTTGATGACTCCTCGTGATAAGGGTTTTAGGTCGGACTTCTTCGGGAAAATCTTGGAAATACATTTTGTTTAGTGCTTTAGCGAGTCCATTCGGGTCGTTGAGAACAATCACACCGTGCCGCATTGCGACTCTTCCGAAGATAAGTCCAGCGTTTTGTGCCCAAGGTCTGTTAATGGCATCGTCTGCGGGATTGTTCCGTAGGAGCAAAATATCCAGTTCATCAATGGTGATACGTTCAATTTTTGCCCGATCACTTTGTAGGTCTTTAAAGTAGGTTGTGTGTGATTTGTAATTGCATCGCGGGACCATGCGCGCTGTTGCTCGGATATACTCATCAGGGTCGTAAGATAAATCTCCCACAGAGATTATCCATGCCTCGTGTCCCATATTAATTGCTTGCATTGCTATACGGGTTGTTGTGTATACCGGTTGTTCAGCTTTGATGTCATTGACGACAAACCCTATTTTCATTTCTCTCCTTTAATAATATGTCAGTATCATTTATCAATGCAAAGCGCGCCAAGCGCAAGCGTACCCTATTCAGTAAATTTTGATTGAAAGAAAAAAGTTGTAGTATATGGATTACCTGCGATATAAACAGGTAAGTAAAGCCTGCAAGAGGAGTTAGTAACGATGTTTAATTATATCATTTTTTGTATTGCATTGACGAGTCTATTTTTGGTTTAAATGTAGATGGAGGGAATTAGTTTATATCCTTTTTGAGTTTTACAGAATGAGCGTTACTAGTATTTCGTTTTTTTTAACATAATTTCCTTCTATAATGTTAGAATAGAACGACAAGAAACCTCTAACGACATTCAAGACTGGTAGATTTAATTGACC
>VXOP01000437.1 GCA_009839975.1 Candidatus Poribacteria bacterium | reverse complement strand
ATATTATCCCTGATTTTTTTCATTGCATTTTTTGTTGCAAAGTGCTATAATTTACTCTATAAATAATGCAACCTCTCACGGTTTCACTATTTATTGACAATAGATAAAATTTCGGTTCAGCTAGCAAGCCGGAATAAGATAAATTAGTTTGTAAGGAATAAGGAGATTTCATAGCTATGAAGAAATTAGCAATTTTTTTCACAATTGCTTGTTTGACCATTGCACCAACCGCATTCGCTCAAGATTGGCAGCCGGCAGGTGATCAATGGATTGAAAGATGGTGGGCACTTGATTTAGTCACGAATACTGGCGGGTTCAACAACTCTGCTGCTCAAGACTATCTTGACGCCGGCACCAATGGCGATTATAACAATGTTTCAGTATCCACACGGTACGGTGCTGGACTAACTGGAAGAGGGGCAGTTTACTTGCCAGATAACGGCGGTACGCTCGTCTGGTCCGCAGTTGACCTTGACACAGAAGCGGGAAATAACATGTCCTTGGCTTTCGGACCTAATGCTCTGGACAACTTTACTTGGCACGGTATCCTGCTTATCTTGTCGCCAGATGAACGGACAACCACAATGTACCCATCACATGATGATTATGCAGAAATATGGTTGAACGGAAGTAAGGTGTATGACAATCCTGCTTGGACAGGTGGTGTTAGAAACGTAACCACTCCAACAGAGATAGAACTGATCCAAGGCGAAAATTTTCTGCACTATAAGTGCGGCGAAGGTGGCGGGGGTGATTATATCAACCTGCGTTTTGATGAGACTGATACCGACCTGCAAATCGCACCAACGCTTGATGGACAATTCTTGAATGTGCTTACACCAGTTGAACCCCGCAACAAAGTTACAACAACTTGGGCAGATATTAAACGAAAATAATGTCCCTGAGAACCTTCAAACAGAAAACCCGTCTCCCCATCGGTTATATAAGGGATACGGGTTTTTTGCTTTGCAATCTAAAAGCGATTCTATTCAGGTTCCGTGATTATCAACCTCTGATTAACGTCTATATTTTCTAACTTCTGAACGATGCCGTTCTGCCATATTACCTCAATTCTATCAACCTTTTCCGCATCGTCTAAACCGAATAACAAGCGTGTATCACTTCCTGAAGCATAACTTGATCCACTTTTCACTTCTGCAATCTGTGTAACTTCGTCCGATACGATTTTCACCTTTGTCCCGATCCCGTCACGGTTGGTCCGTGTGCCTACGAGTTTTACACTGAGCCAGTTTTTCCTATTTCCACCCTCATTTCTGAGTAAAACTGCCCTCTGGTTGGAGTTAACAACTACGATATCAATATCTCCATCGTTATCATAGTCAGCAGAAGCAGCAGCTCTACCAACAAGTTCTTCGGAGAAATACGCTCCCGAAGTCTGTGATACTTCAACATAAGAACCATTACCCTTGTTATGAAAAAGTTGATCTCGTTGCGGATATGTTTCGTGTTGAAGTGTCAATGTTTCGATTATATCTTGTGGGTGTCCGTTTGCGCAGAAAACATCAAGGTTTCCATCATTGTCGTAATCTATGAAAAGCGGACTGAAACCGACATAAGGTAATGTAGGTTGCAGTAATCCACTCTCCGCAGATGCCTCTGTAAACAGAAAACCCGCTTCACCCAATTGCTGTGATTTATAGAGTGTCGCTTTTTCTGAATTTGCGATGATGATGTCAAACAATCCATCACCGTTGTAGTCACCAGAGTCTACACCCATAGACCCTTCAGCGACACCGTTTTCATCATAACCGACACCAAGAAAAAGGCTTTCATCCGTAAATGTTCCATCTCCGTTGTTATGATACAGAAAGTTTCGATTGGTATCGTTAGCGACATAGATATCAGGGTATAGATCGTTATTGTAGTCAAATGCAACAGCAGCCATTCCTCGACCTTCTATCTGCCCCTCTATTTTGCTAGCAAGTCCAGCTGTTTCAGCAACATCTGTAAATGTGCCGTCTCCGTTATTCCTATAAAGCACATCCACTGTTCCTTCATAACTCCGTGGAGGACCGTAACCTATAATTCCTTTGAATCTCGTTACTGGCATGGAGGTATTGTATAGGAGGTAGTTGACAACAAAGATGTCTAAGTCACCGTCCAAATCATAATCCAGAAAAATGGATGCAATGCTCCAGAGCGTATTGTCAATGCCTGCAGCTTCAGTTATATTGGTAAATGTCCCATCGCCGTTATTTTCATATAGACTATCTCTTTCAAAGTTGCATACATATAGATCCGCATCCCCGTCGTTATCAATGTCCCCCGCGGATGCAGCCATACCGTATCCGATATCGCCAACACCCGCTACATCAGTGACATCTATAAAGTGTCCGTTTCCTTCATTTTGATAAAGCACATTTGAACCGTCCTCAATTTTAGTCTTATCTGTAATTCCATCAATAGGCACAGGTCCGCTGTTAACGAAATATAGGTCAATGTTTCCATCTGCATCGTAATCAAAAAAGACGACACCGGATCCCATTGTCTCAATAACGTGTTTATGCTCTGTCTTACCGTTGTTGTGTTTAAAGTTTATCCCTGCTTCCTTAGTGACATCTACAAAAATAGGAAGCTCTTCAGCTGAAGGAGATGCTGAGAAAAATATAGATGTAGCGGTTAAAAGCAAGATTATTAATTTCGGCATGAGTTTGACTATTTAAAAAACTTTCTATTCAGGTTCTGTTATTGTCATCATTTGATTAACGTCAGTTTTGCCTAAGTTCTGAAGGGACCCGCTTTGCCACATGATCTCAATACTCTCAACTTCTTTAACTTTATCCAAGCCGAACAACAGACGCGTATCGCTTCCGGATGCATAACTTGATCCGCTTTTCACTTCTGCAATCTGTGTAATTTCGTCCGATACAATTTTGACCTTTGTCCCGATACCATCACGGTTGCTACGGGTTCCAACAAGTTTGACACTGAGCCAGTTCTTCCTGTTTCCACCCTCATTTCTGAGTAAGACTGCCCGCTGATTGGAATTTAGGATAACAATATCAATATCCCCATCGTTATCATAGTCAGCGGAGGCAGCAGCCCTACCAACAAGGTGCTCAGAGAAATACTCACCGGATGTCTGGGAAACTTCAAGATATGTGCCATCACCCTTGTTATGAAAAAGCTGGTCCCGTTGTGCGTAAGTTTCATGGTCGTTTAATAATTCGATTATATCTTGCGGATGTCCATTAGCACAAAAAAAATCCAAGAAACCGTCATTGTCATAATCCAAAAAAAGCGGACTAAAACCAACGAAAGGTAGCGTAGGGTGTAGTAATCCGCTATCTGCAGTAATATCTACAAAGAGAAATTCTCCTTCACCGTTTTTCTGTCCAAAAGATTGGCCAAGGTGTTGTAACTTATAGAGTGTTGTCTTCTCAAAATTCGCAAGTATGATATCTAACAAACCATCACGATTAAAATCACCATAGTCTATCCCCATAGATGCCTCTGCAAAACCGTTTTCATCATAACTGACGCCAAGGAATAGACTTACATCTGTAAATGTTCCATCCCCATTGTTATGATACAAGAAATTGCGGTTTGTGTCGTTAGCAACATAGATATCTGGATACAGATCGTTATTGTAATCAAGGGCAATTGCTCCCATACCGCGCCCCTCAATTGGTCCCTCTATTTTGTTGACAAGTCCTGCAACTTCAGCGACATCTGTAAACGTTCCGTTTCCATTATTTCTATATAGTACATCTGCGGTACCTTCAAAACTACGAGGGGGAGGATAACCGATTATCCCTTTGAATTTGGTTGATGGCATGGTTACGTTATATATAAGGTAATTGACAACAAAGATGTCCAAATCACCGTCTAAATCAAAATCCAGAAAAACGGAGCCGATACTCCAAAGTGAATTGTTGATCCCAGCAGTATCCGTAATATCTGTGAATGTTCCATCACCGTTATTTTCATATAGACTATCTCGTTCAAAGTTGCATACATATAGGTCCACATCCCCGTCGTTATCAATATCCCCCGCGGATGCAGCCATACCGTATCCAATATCGCCAACACCCGCTGCATTAGTGACATCTATAAAGTGCCCATTTCCTTCATTGCGATAAAGCACGTTTGAACCGTTCTCACTTTTAGTCTTATCTGAGATGCCATCAACAGGCACAGGTCCGCTGTTAACGAAATATAGGTCAATATTTCCATCTGCATCGTAATCAAAAAAGACGACACCGGATCCCATTGTCTCAATAACGTGTTTATGCTCTGTCTTACCGTTGTTATGTTTAAAGTTTATCCCTGCTTCCTCCGTAACATCTACAAAAACAGGTAACGTATCCGCTGATGTAAACATGACTACAAATATGAACAGGAATGGAAAAAGGAGATACGTGAACTTTAGCATATACGGTATTTGTTAGGTAAGACTCTATTTATTATTCGGTTCAGCAGTTTTTGCTATACGGAAACCTACGAAGGAAGTTTTTAAGGTTGGATAAAGATAAAAGCGGAATGTTGTGGTACAGCGAGCGAGTTTGTCAATCCAAGACCCACCTCTAACGACACGCCAACTACCAACGTCAGGCCCCTCTGGATTCTGTTTCGGTGTGTGATAATAGTAGACGTCACTATACCAATCTGCGGTCCACTCCCACACATTACCCGCCATATCCATTATACCGAAAAAGCTCTTTCCTTTCGGATAACTGCCAACAGGTGCAAGTCGGTTCTCGTAACCATCATTTCCTTCAGCAGTATTTGCGAACAGTTCGAAGGCATTTCCCCAGGGAAATGTTCTATCTGTATAACCTCTCGCAGCTTTTTCCCATTCTGCTTCAGTCGGAAGTCGCATCCCTTTCCAGTCAGCATAAGCTTTAGCATCATACCAAGAGACACCAACAACAGGATCATCCGGATGTTTTTTTGCACGCTCAGGCCATTGACCTATATGGGAGTGATGCGAAAAGTCTTCAGGTGTGTGTAGTGTTGCCTTGGCTTTATTATCTTGTAGACTCATCCAAAATTCATGGTATTCTGCATTCGTAACTTCGTACTTGCCTATATAATATGCCATCAAGTAGACCTTATGCGAAGGTTTTTCATCGTCTGCACGCTTATCGCTACCCATTGTAAATGTGCCAGCAGGAATTAGAATCATCTGATTTTCTGTCTTCTGAGCGAACACACTACAAGGGATAGAACATGAAAGGCAAAATAAAAAAAATGCGATCAGTAGTTTAATTTTCATTGGGTTTTATTTTTTTGTTTAGATAGGTAGAATTCATAAGCTTGATAATGTTCTTGAGCTAGTTTTCTATTACCGATACTCTGATACAGTTTAGAGATGTTCAGATGATAATAGGGTTGTTCACTGTCCAGCATTATCGCTTGTTGATAGGCTGGGATTGCTTTTTGTATTAAGCCTAAGCGCGCATAGGTACTACCAAGTGTATTATAGAATATTGACTGTTTTGGTGAAAGCAGAATTGCCTTACCGACAGATTCAAGTGCGTGTTTGGGATAATTCAGATTGAGAAATGCTTGACTGAGTCCGTGATGGAATCCGGCAATTTTATCGGGAGACGCATTTTGAGAATTACCTAACGCAATGCATTTTTGTAATGCGGGGATTGCCTCATTGTAGATTTTCTGTTGCATCAGTATTCTGGCTAAACCTGTCCACCCTTCAAGGTTATTGGGGTCAACCCGTGTCTGACGCGTAAACCTTTCATATTCAACGTTCAGCCTCTGTAACTGCTGATACAATAGCATCTTGCTTCTACTCTTTTCTCGTTCTCCTGTGTGCATATATGCAGTGCCGAGACCGTAATGCGGTTCTGCAAAGTTGGGAGGACCGTATTTTATGGCATTCTTAAAGTTGGTAATCGCTTCTGAGTATGACTTAATTTTGAGGTAGGCATTACCGAGTTCGTTGTAATTCCCGGGGGAGTTTGGTTTGAGTTCAAGGGTTTTCGTTAGAACCTCAACAGCATCCGTATATTGCCGAAGCTTGATATACACTTTACCCAATAATTCATGACCTCGTGCATGATTAGGTGAAAGTGTTATGACCTGTTTCAGCTGTGCCGCGGCATCTGACCATTGATCGAGTTTGAAATAAATCAACCCTAATGAATAAAGCACTTCAATACTATCTGATTTCAGTTCTAAAGCACGTCTGTAGACATTTACTGCTTTCTTCCAATATTCATCTTGTGTGTATGACATACCTAAATAATGTAATATCTCATAATGATTGGGTTCAATAGCAAGTGCTGCCTCAAAAGACTCTATTGCCTGTTCGTTATTGCCTTGAAATAGAGACTTAAACGCCTGCTCCACATGCTGCACATATAATGCATGTGTATTGGCATCTGCATTGAGACCAAGAATCACTGCAAAGTACAATAATATTAATGTAACTAATAATAGATTGCGCATACACGCCACCCCTTCTGCAAGGTTTATATCAATTGAGACATCGCCTTCGGGACTGACAGGAGGACATCTCCAGCTATAAGACCGTGCATTCCTGTCTTATTCGCTGCGATGTTGCCTGCTAATCCATGGATATAGACACCGAGTATCGCTGCTATATCAACGGATAGATTTTGTGCTATCAGTCCAGCGATAATTCCTGTTAACACATCTCCCATCCCAGCTGTCGCCATACCCGGATTGCCAGTTGAGTTGATCCACACATCACCCTTCGGAGTTGCTATAATAGTAGGTGCCCCTTTAGATACAAGGGTTACTTCGTGCTGTTTGGCAAATTCTTCTGCTGCAGAAATACCATCTAACGCTAATGTTTGTATGGACGTTCCTGTTAGCCGAGACATTTCACCTAAATGTGGTGTTAAGACTGTTTCCGATTCCAGCATAGAGATAAGTTCTTTCTCCTGTGCTAATGCGTTCAATCCGTCCGCATCAATCACCATCGGCAAACCGAGTTCATGTTTTCTGTTTTCACGTATCAGTTGATGAACAAATCTTACTGTCTCAGGATGTTGAGAAAGACCGGGACCAATAGCCAAGACAGATTTTGTTTTTTCTGCATGTTTCAATATAGGTGATACTGCTGATTCTGCTATACTTCCTGCATCCGTTTCTGGCATGGGTAATGTCATTACCTCAGAAAGCTTAACCTCCATGATGGAATTCAAGCTTTTCGGTATTGCCAGTGTTACCAATCCTGCACCTGTACGTAATGCTGCTTCACTTGTAAGTGCTGCCGCGCCTGTCATTCCGGTAGCACCTGCAATGACTAAGACACGTCCATAACTTCCTTTATGAGATGCGTTGAAACGGCGTGGCATCCAATCAATCGCTTGTTCTTCTGTTGTCCAATTTACGTTAATGTTCTGAGCATCAATTACATGCTGTGGAAATCCTATGTCGATTATTTCTAAATTACCAGCAAGTTCTGTCCCAGGTTGAACCAATAACCCTCTTTTTGGCAAACCTATCGTGATTGTTGTATCTGCTTTGATGCAAGTTCCCAATGGGTGACCCGTATCTGCATTTAGACCCGATGGTAAATCAACAGCGAGAACAGGTATAGAGTGGTCGTTGATAACGTCTATGATCTTCGCGATGGGTTCGCGCACTTCACTGTGCAATCCCGTACCGAAGATAGCATCTACAAGCAGGTTGCAATTCGCAACGGGAATATGTAATTTTTTCAGCGCATCATTTGTCAGTATGACCTTAATATTCAACCCAAGTTTTTCAGCTATATCCAGATTGACCTGTGCTTCTCCAGTAAATGTCTCCGGGGATGAAACAAGGAAGATAAGCACCTCGTGTCCAGCGTGTGCAAGTTGTCGTGCAATGACCAAACCATCTCCGCCATTGTTCCCCTTTCCGACAAATATGCCGATACGTTGTGCCTTCGGAAAGTGTTGTTTAATCTTGCGGACGATTTGACTCCCCGCAGTCTCCATCAGTACAATACCAGAGATGCCAATTTCATTAATAGTATGACTGTCAATTTGACGCATCTGTGCTGCAGTCACCACTTTCATGCAGCCCCATCCTATAGTTTATCTCAAAAAGTGACTTGAGTTTCAATATGAATATGTGAAAGAGTATAGCAGTATTTGAACGAAGGGTCAACATCAAAGTTGTATTACTACAAATAAAATGCTTGAATATATTAATACATCTTACTATAATAGAGTAAAACTTATAGTAATAATTCAAAACAGACTTGGAGAAATATGCAAATACCGGCAATAATTGATAATGTTAATGATAACACCCTTCAAAAAGCATTGGAAACTCTTCTGATAAAAAGTGTCAACTTAGATATAGCAACTGGAACATTTGAAATAGGCGCGTTTCTGGCACTTGGAAAGACATGGCAACATCTTGATGGCATTCGCATTCTTATGGGAGACGAAACGTCAAAACGCACAAAAGAACATATAATTCAAGCATTACAAACAGTTACAGAGAATAGTATTGAATCTGAAAAAGAGAAAGACGATTCTATACCGGGACTCGCAGATGTTCGCAGTGCAATACGACGGGGTAAGATAGTCCTTCGTGTTTATGATCGTGCAAAATTTCACGCGAAACTTAACATAATGCAAGCCGAAGAATCAAGTCCAGTCAACTTTTGTACTGTCGGTAGTTCTAACTTCACCTCCCCCGGACTCACCCAAAACGTAGAATTAAACACATTCACTACAGACCCCACACATATTGGCAAACTTCGTGATTGGTATGAAGAACGTTGGGAAGAGGGGTCTGAAGTAAAAGCAGAACTGATCCGCGAAATTGAACGACACCTAAAAGAACATTCACCATTCATAGTCTATGCCAAAGCACTACAAGCATATTTTGAAGGACGCGAAAAACCTGCTGACGAATGGGAAGAAAACGAATCTGTAATTTACCAAACACTTTCACGATACCAAAAAGATGGTTATCACGCGGCTCTTCAGATTGCGGATACGTGGAACGGTGCACTTATCTGTGATGGGGTTGGTAGTGGTAAAACATACATAGGTTTGATGATACTTGAACGTGCCTTGAGAGAAAACAAACGTGTACTACTCATAACACCGAAATCAGTTGAGGAAAGTGTTTGGAAAAGTCAAATAAAACGTTTACTCCAACCAGAGTACGGTCTCTTACTTGAAGAAACCTGCCATATAAAACTGCACACAGATCTCGGTCGTAAAGACGGTATTGAGGATAGACAGTTACAGTACTTTCGCGAACACAAGGATGTAATTATAATAGATGAGGCTCACCATTTTCGAAATGCAAGCTCCAATCGCGGTAAACTGTTGATGGATATTGCAAGAGGAAAAGAACTCTATTTACTTACCGCCACGCCAATCAATAACAGTTTAGACGATATCTATCACCTGATAAACTATTTCGGACAGAATCGTAGAACTTATTTCTCACGAATCGGTATTCATGATTTCCGTAGATACTTTCGCGAAATTGAAAAACAGCTTGAGGAAGTTGAAACGGAAATTGCTGAACAGGTTGAGGAAGAAGATTTCCTGCGACAAAACCCAATACTAAAACAGGTACTTATTCAACGAAGTCGCAAATATATAAAAGAATCCGAGCAGGCACATGGTGTAGATATACTATTTCCAAAACGTAAAATTAAACCACCAGTGGAATACTCTCTCCGAAAAGTATACGAGTCCCTCTATGATGAACTTAGAATTGCGTTTGACAAACATTACCCGTTTCTCAATCTGGCAATCTACAATACAGTCAGGTATCACAGAAGTCCGGAAAAACAGCTTGAAAATCGTCAGAAACAGATTGTTGGTCTCATTCGAACACTTGTGCTAAAACGTTTGGAAAGTTCATGGCGATCATTTGAAGTCACAATTGAGAACTTACTTCTAAAGATGGCAGAATGGCTTAAAAAGTATGCACCCGAACGTTTTGTAATATGGGAAAATACAAACCGAAGAGAGTGGAGTGTGGCACAAGATCACATCAAGGAACGCCTCGAAGCAGATGGAATCCAATACGAACCCAGTGAAGAGGAAGATGACATTGAATCAATCGAAATTGAAGACGATTTTATTCCTGAAGACCATGATTTAGAAAGATTATCTGGTGATGTCGTAGTCGATATGAACTTCTTAACACTAATCCTCAGCAAAATCTATAGGTCCTTCTATGCTGACGAGGTGGGCGGCGAACCTGCTACAGAAAAAGATGACAAACTACAGCAACTCATAAAACTCTTAAAAACCGCACCTGATGAAAAGAGACTCATCTTTACAGAATTCTGTGACACCGCTCGGTATCTTTACAAACAACTACTGAATGCTGGTGTTACGGATATTGAGCAAATTGATAGTCGGCGTAAAGTGAATCGAGAGGAAATCATAGAACGATTCTCACCTTTCTACAATGGAAAAACACCTTACCAAAGCGGAGAACCTGTTAACACACTGATCACAACGGATGTGCTTGCCGAAGGGCTAAACTTACAAGATGCGTCCGTTATCATCAACTACGACCTACATTGGAATCCAGTGAGACTAATGCAACGTATCGGTAGATTAGACCGACGACTTGACGCGAACATTGAAGCGAAACTAAACCGAACAGACCCAACCGTTCATGTCTGGAATTTCCTACCACCTGCGGAGCTTGAGGACATCCTTAGACTTCGGAAACGGGTTGATGGCAAAATCCTGCGCATCAGTCGTACACTTGGTATTGAAGGAAGGTTCGTTTCCCCTGATGACGATAATGAAACCCTTAGACTATTCAATGAACGTTATGATGGCAGAGAAAGCACTGAGGAATTGATGAACCTTGAACGCCAACGTATTTCCGAAGCGCACCCTAAGTTGTGGCATCAACTGCCAGACCTACCAAAACGTCTCTTTTCAGGCAAAGATGTGAATATCAAACCTCCACTGATGCGTAATCGAGATGGCGAGGTAATTTCCCTTGAACGTATTGGTGATGTAGGTGTTTTCTGCTGTTATCGCATGCCGATAAACGATGAAATTAAATGGTACTTCTATGATGCTGATAATGATGAAGTTGTTGATGATGTTAAGAACATTTGGCCCGAAATCCGTTGTGATATAGAAACGAAACGTTATACTGAAGAAGGACCAGGAGGACTTAGATACGCACTCAAAAAAGTTGAAAAGCACATTCAAGAGTATCTTAAACAGATACAAGCACCGATGGGTGAAAAACCTAAACTTATTGCCTGGTTGGAGATTTGCTAATACCTATATCTGTAGTTATAGATTTGTAATTTACAAAGGAGGCTGCCTATAAGGCTATAGTGATAAGATGCTTACCAATATTTCTTATGAATTCCAAAGAATCCACGACTTCGAATCTTTAATTGCGTTTTTACGAGATACACTCCGCTGGCCTATCCCAGATACAGAATTAGAAATCGAAGATGTTACCTTTGACTGGGCAGCAGAAGATCTAAGACTTAATGATGATATTCAAGCCCATATTATCAGTTGTAGACAACTGCGAATTTTTGACCTTACGTTTGACATACCTACAAGACACGTTAATCTTGACGACGATTTTCAGCAGCTGCAGCTTTTTGACCTGGATACTTCGAATCATCATGAACCATGGGGAATCTTTATTGTTGAATTTGAAAATGACGTAAAAATTGATGCTTGCCGTACCATCCTACGTCGAGTTGTCCGCGGTCTTGTGGGCGGCCCCAAACACGCCGCTTCACTCCCTTTTTGGAGTTACGACAAGCTTCTTTTCATCTGCACTACTACAGATTTTCAAAACATCGGTTTTGTACGCTGCATGGGGAAGAAAAGTCGTCTTATTGTTGATGACTATATTCCACTAAACGATTTTAAATTAAACGTCTGAGGGAAAACGAATGCCCAATATTACACCAAATGACATCCAAAACATCCGTGACTTTGACACGCTTTTAGACTTCTTCCGTGATAAACTGGGTTGGCACATCCCCGAAGACGTTGAACTTGAAGATGTCGCTTTTCCCTGGTCCGCCGAAGACCTTGACCTTGACGATACCGCTGATGAAAGAATCGCTGAATGCCAACAACTCCCACCCTTTCCACCCAGCCAACTCACACTCTGGCAAGAAGAAGAAACACAACCGTGGGGTATATTCTTTCTACAATTTAACGACGAGCATTTCTATCGGACAGCATTACGTCGTGTGCTGCGGGGATTGGTAGAAAGAAGCAATAGAGACCCAAACCTACCTTCATGGGAACATGACCAACTCCTCTTTATCTGTACCACACCAAATTATCAACAATTTGCCTTCGCCAATTTCGCTGCAAACGATAATTGGAGACGTTCAGTCCTTTCCATCTTCTCTTGGGAACAGGGAGATACACACATCCGAACGTTATGTGAGTATAACCTACCTGCCCTTGCTTATCCAAGTGACGGATTTTCAGATGACGAAGCATGGCTGAACGCATGGAAAGAAGCATTTGATGTTGAGATCGTAACCGATAAGTTTTTCACCGACTATCAACGCGTTTTTTCACGGGTTGAAGCGGCTGTAGAAGGTATTCCTGATAGCCTTGAAGAAGAAAAACGACTCTATACGCAACGACTCTTTAACCGACTGATGTTCCTACGGTTTATTGAAAAGAAGGGATGGCTTACTTACAACGAGGATCGTGAATATTTGCGCGCCATGTTTGATGCTACGGAAGCAGAAACCGATGAAAACTTTCTCAATGACCGACTCTATTGGGCTTTCTTCAATGGACTCGGTACTCCTGGAGGTTCACCTAACAACATACCCGAGGTCGTTGAACGTAGGGGAGAGGTACCATTTCTCAACGGCGGACTCTTTGAGATGCAGGCGCATGATGAACGCAACGCTATCGATATTCCTAATGAGGAATTTGCTGAAATCCTACACTTATTTGAGCGTTATAACTTCACGGTGACAGAATCCACTCCGCTTGACGTTGAGGTGGCAGTTGACCCTGAGATGCTCGGAAAAGTGTTTGAAGAACTTGTTACCGGTAGGCACGACACAGGCAGCTACTACACACCGCGTCCCGTTGTCTCCTTTATGTGTCGCGAAAGCCTGAAAATCTGCCTCCAGAATAAAACCGATGAGACAGAGGAATGCCTTAAAAAGTTTGTTGATGATGGAGACGCAACCGAAATCAGAAATCCAGAGAGAGTATTAGAGGTACTACAAACGTTACGTATATGTGACCCCGCATGTGGAAGTGGTGCGTATCTACTCGGAATGATGAGTGAACTGCTACGTTTGCGGGATGCACTTTTCCAAAGCAATCAAATCGATTCCCCAACAATATATCAACGGAAACTTGACATCATTCAAAACAACCTCTACGGTGTAGACAAAGACGAATTCGCTGTCAATATAGCCATGCTTCGCTTGTGGCTTAGTCTTGCTGTCGATTATGAAGGTGACACACCTCAACCGTTGCCAAACTTAGACTATAAGGTTGCAGTCGGCGATAGTTTAACCGGTCCCACACCATCAACTGAGCAAATCGGTATTGCCGGACCTCTCATTCGACAGATACAGGAACATCAAGCAGATTATCTGGTGACCTACATCAATTCTGAAAGACAAAGACTCCGAGAAGTAATCTCCGAACTTGAGGAACAAATCCAGGGGTGGCAAGAGAACCCGGAAGGTTTTATTTGGCAAGTTAAGTTTCCAGAGGTATTCCATGAAGGTGGATTTGATATTGTTATCGGTAATCCACCTTATGTGCGGCAGGAACTTATCAGATCAATTAGACCAACTTTACAACGTATCTTTCCAGATGTTTATACAGGTACAGCAGATCTCTATGTCTACTTTTACAAACGTGGAGGCGAACTTCTCAGAGATTATGGCGTTCTTACTTATATTTCCTCAAATAAATTCCTTCGGTCAGGATATGGCAGAAGACTTCGCACATTCTTAACAGACCAAACGCGCATTCATATATTGCTGGATTTTGGTGGAGTTGGAGTTTTTAGGGCGAATGTAGATACGTGTATAATACTTGTTGAAAATAATACCCCAAGCAGCGAGCCTTTCCTGGCAATAACTATTCGCGACGAAGCCGATATTCCTCGACTCCCCGAAGTATTTCAAGAACGTGCGTTTTCTATGCATACCAGCAACTTGCCATCAGATGTGTGGGTGTTGACATCACCAAATGCGATTGCGTTACTTACCCAACTACAAAACACTGGTACACAATTGAATGAACTCATACAGGGTAGATTCTACTTTGGTATTAAAACAGGGTGTAACGATGCTTTTATTGTTGATGCTTTTACTCAAGAACGGTTAATTGCTGCTCATCCTGAGAGTCGTGATCTCATCAAACCGTTGCTAAGAGGACGGAATCTTCGCAAATGGCAAGCAAATTCTGCAAACGAGTATCTGATAGTTATTCCAAGCAGCGCGAACACAGTGTGGCCGTGGTCAAATGCCAGAAACAACTCAGAAGCAGAGCGGGTTTTCGCTGAAACTTATCCGGTAATCTACAATCATCTAAATGATTATCAGGATCGCCTGATGGCGCGTGACGACCAAGGAAGCTTTTATTGGGAACTCCGTTCGTGTACTTATTATGATATGTTTGAAAAGCCGAAAATTATCTATCCTGATATTAGTCCACTTATGCGTGCATGTTATGATACCACACAGTCGTATTGCTTACAAACTACGTATATAATACCAACTGAAGATATCTCCTTGCTGGCAATTCTTAATAGCCAACTTTTTGATTGGTATGCCCGTCATAAATTTCAGAATCTCAACGATCCGTGGTCAGGTGGCGGTTTGCGTTTTATTGCACAATATATGCGGAATGTCCCGATAGCAGATCGGACGGAGGAGCAGCGAGCAGCGTTAACTGAACTTGTTGAACGGATATTGGGAAATCCGAACAGTGATCAGGTACGCGAAATTGAGCGGGAAATAGATGAAATTGTGTATCAGTTGTATGGGTTGACTGAAGCGGAGATTGCGTTGATTAAGCAAACATATCGGGATGCAGGTATGGAAGTGTAGGATTCTTAATTCCTTAGTACCAGCAGGTGATATGTGTAAATCCTATCCATTGACAAACATGAACTAATATACAAACATACACTTTGCTATTTAGAGATAAGAGGAGAATGAAATCGTGAGTATTGAATTAGACCGGGAGCGGTTATTACAAGCACACAACCTTGAATGGATGCGACGGAACTTGAAACCAACCGATATGGTGACAGTGTACCGATGGACGGGAAGTCCTCGGGATTATTTCATTTTTTCTGCTTTGATTCCTCCAGATCAGATTGAGCAAGTGCTTTCTGAGACGAATGTTGGCAAACGCTGCGGAACTGAAAGCGGGATTGAAGAGCTGATTATTTCTCGTTGTTTTGGTGGAATAAGAGAAAATTACAATGAGATTTCTGAAGAATTCCGCCTTTTTCATAACCTCTATCGCGAGAAAAAAACGGATACATACATCAAGATTGATGATGCTGGAAATGAAGAAACAATCGCTATCGTTAAACCTGATAAGGTTAAGATAAGACTCAAGGAAATTCGCCAGTTCTTAGCTATCAAAGAGATGTATCTATCAATGCTGTTTGAATTCAATGAGTATTCAAGATATTCCCTTGAGGAACTCTGTCTCAACAACGTTGAACGTGAATTCAAGCGCGATGAGCTTATATGTTGGAGATATGATTGTGGTGATCATACTGCCTACCCAGAATTTCGATCAGACAGCAGGTTGAGAGGAAGAAGACTTATCAAACCTCTACCGAAGTCTAAGAGCAGTTTCGGAGATTTCGCTGAGGAACCCAAGTATGTGGAATTCATCATTGACGTTGACGATAACGGAGATGAGGTACATCACACATGTGATCCAAGTGAATTGAACGATTTTCCTGGAGAAAACGCAGCTTGGAAATATACACTTGTCTATTTCAAAAGGCAGGTTTTGGATAAGTACTACAATGAACCCAGCAAATATACTGTTGAGGATTCAATGGTAGAGTGTGCCTCGTTGTGGATCATGAAAATCGACAACCACGATCCTAACAAAGTCTGTGTGTTCTTAAATGAACTTGGAATTTCTTTACCTTACGCAGAACAAGAATATTGGCGAGTCTATAACATTCAACCAAAAGAGGGAATGAGCGAACCCTTTTATAGGCGGATGATTCTGGGAGAGTGGGCGAATTCAGATCAGCCAGATCACTTGTTCAAGCAAAGTTATGAGCAGCTGCAATTGTCATGTGACGAATGCCTTGGTTGGCAACTATTGAAACCGCTGAGTTCTGGAGATGAGTATCGCTTTAAACGTTTGAGAATCCCAGTTAATGATGAACAGTGTCATTTTGATGATTTAGTTCAGGATCTCCAAACGATATTAATTGAATCAATAAATGTAAAGGAACTAAAGAGACCCTTGCCATCGGAAGAGAAGGCGAATCTTGAAGGTAAACGTAGCATTGAGATTCTTGAGGAGGTCCTTAGTTTCCATTCTGTTGGAGATGCCGATCACCGAGTTTCTTTTTTACAAAAACTTCAGGCATTACGGTCCTCAGGTAGCGGACATCGAAAAGGTAGTAACTACGAAAAGATTGCTAAGTACTTCGGAGTTGATAGCCTTGGACAGCAAGAAGCATTCATTGCAATTCTCAAACAGGCTTTGGATACCGTTGATTTTCTCAATTCTGTCGTGCAGAGCGGCAAACTCGGTGACAAAAGTGGAGGAAGTTGTTGAAAAGGTTATCAATGTATGGAAGGAAAATCAATGTAATTTGTCGTATCTTAGACTCAGGTGGGAAGTTATAATAGGGTCGTGTTCCAGTGATGCCAAATCACCTGTAAACTCTACTGCTGAATTTACTTTGACACCTGCAGACTTTTCAAGAAATTCATCATGGGATTCTGAACTTAGTGTAACTATACTAGATTTTACTTTTGCAGTTCCTAAATGGTATTCAGGATCAATTATAAGAACCCATCTATTTGGAAATACAGAAAATATCTCTTCTATAGACATCCTTTTATCACTCATATAAAGTTCCCTTTCTGTTCTGTTGCACATCTATCGTATCATGCGATAGTGGTCTTAATTCCGTTCTAAAACCAACTTGACAAATGTAATATTTTATATTACAATATATGTTATAGAATATATTACATAAAGTTACTCGTTAGATTGGAAATGGTGTGTAAAATGCAAATTTTCAAAATACTCAGATGCACCTATTTCATGCATGAATCACCTACCGATGAATCATCAGAATTTTAAGAGGTATCAGAATCGTAATTGGTAAAATTGGTAAATTTTCAGATAGACGAATCCAGTCACCACCTATAAAGAGCAATTCGAAAAATTACCAATTGAGAATCTTGGGATACCGCAAAGGTATATCATGCTTCAAAATTAAACACACGTTCTATATACCTTTCGCCCCGCTGGGGCTTAAGCTTTTGTTGTTCACCTTCTCTCAAAAAGTGACTTGAGTTTCAATATGAATGTATGATAGAGTATAGCAGTATTTTAGTTAGGGGCAACAGCATAGATTTTCTACGGGTATGCAAAGATTTTGTCAGTTAACTGTCCGCACCACGGATTATACAGAGAACGCAGAACACATGGAAAAGAGAGTATTGCTAACATCCCCATTCTTTAAAAAGACTGTGGAAGTAACCTTGATATGTGCAAGATCACCTTCCGTGCCTATCTGTGCCAGCTATGTTAACTGTGGCGTGTTCTCCGCGTAATCCGCGATTCTGACAGAAAAAGTGACATTAACTTTACACACCCTTGTCTTACATAATCAAAGGAAATATATTATGGCAACATTTAAAGCAGGTATTATAGGTTGTGGCGGACGTGGACGCGCACATGCAAATGGATATAAGGCATCACCGGATGTTGAGATCGTCGCATGTGCTGATCCCGTTGCAGAGGCGCGAGAAAAATTCTCTGAACAGTTTGATGTACCAAGGAAATATGAAGATTATCATGAGATGCTGGAGAAGGAATCACTTGACTTCGTCAGCGTCTGTACGTGGATTGCCCTTCATAGGGATATGGTCATCGCTGCAGCAAACAGTGGTATCAAAGCTATTCATTCAGAGAAACCGATGGCACCTACCTGGGGTGACGCAAAAGCACTCTACCAAGCGTGTGTAGATAATGATGTCGTGATAACTTTTTGCCATCAACGCCGGTTCGGTGCACAGTTTATTAAGGCTAAACAACTAGCGAATGATGGAACAATTGGTGAAATACGGCGTATAGAAGGTTCATGTCCGAATCTACTTGACTGGGGAACGCACTGGTTTGATATGTTCTTTTTTTATAATAATGACGAACCTGTTGAGTGGGTTATCGGTCAGATAGATGTAACAGATGAAAGAATTGTCTTCGGAACGCGTGTTGAAAATAGCGGACTATCGTGGTACAGATGGAAAAACGGCGTGGAAGGTCTTTTAACAACAGGTGGTGTCTCCTTAAAAGGATTCTCTAACCGTATCATCGGCACAAAAGGTATTGTTGATGTTGGCGGCGGGGCACCTGTTAAGGTCTTACGTGAAGGTTCAACAGAGTGGGAGAAACCCGATCTAAGTGATGTCACTCCCAGAGGAAATGATACGACACTTTCGGTTCTTGACCTTATTGATAGTGTCAAGACAGGACGCGAACCGGAACTGAGCGGACGCAAAGCCATGCAAGCCACTGAGCTTATCTTCGCGACCTATCACTCAAGCAGAGAACGCGCTAAAATAACATTGCCACTTACCGCTGAAGATTCAGCACTGCTGACAATGATTGAGAAAGGTGTCATTTAATATTTTTGGGGGTTAAATTAGAATATCTTCTATAGCTAAGGGCAGGATATCTTCCTGCCCACAAAATATAGTAAAGTTAAAAATTATGGAGACATTTCAGCGTGGACAATGACCACCCAGCGTAGGGGCGAGGTCTCCTCGCCTGTTATGGAGTATCCCATTAATTCTGAAGTCCACTATATAACAGAGTGATTCTTCTGTTACATCGGTTTTTATCAACCTAATTATAATAATTGCGTCTAATAATCAATTGAAATAATACCATATCTGTTAAATCTAAAAAACCTTAAGAAATAAACTTGCAGTAGTGGGGGAAAATGCGTGACAATAATCAATAAGAGGCTTCCTGTTGTGTGTCCTGACAAAAAGTGTCCTAAATTTCCATTCAGGTTACGGTGGACACACTTATTAATATTTCAGTTATTTTTTGCTCTGTTCGTTATACATTCGCCTGTCTGGGCGGGTCTAACAAATCTATCCGTTGATGCGAAAGGTGATTCGGTGTTCAATGGAGATACTGAAAAACTTACCATCACCTTTACAACCAGCGATTTTGGAGAAGATAATCAAGAGTATACCTACACGATAAAACTGAGTGATGGAAGAACAATAACCACCGGTCCAGACACAGATGCAGGTCAAAAACTACTGAAAAATCAGACCGTCGAGTTTATATGGGATGGGAAGGTTCAAAACCCGAACAATCCATCCCAACGGGTAGACTTAGATGAAGGTGTTTATACGATTCAGGTAGAACTTAAAGACATTCTTGATCCTGCTGTTACGCTTCCAGTTACTTTAACCACTGAACTTACCATAGAAGCGACCTTAGATAAAACTAAACCTGAAATTGAGGATGTCAGTGTCGGTTATAGTGAATTCTCACCTAATTTTGACTCGGTTCCGGTCTACTATACACTCAGCGAAGCAGTTTCAGAAGCATGGTTAGAAATCCAGAGAGCTGCTGGTGGTGGGTCCATCGGACGCAGGATAGAATTGGACACAACCGAAGGGAGTCATACCTTTTATTGGGATGGAGTGGATGGCAACAGAAGAATCTTTGAAGATGGAAGTTATAAGTTGGTAATAAATGCCATTGATAGAGGTGGTAATACAGCTCAACCGAAAACAACAGAGCAGATCACGATGGATTCTGAAGAACCCGTTATCACCGGTATACAAATCAATGATTCAATCGCACTGATAGATGGGTCGTATGTCAATGCCTCAATTCAGAAAATCAGTTTCACAGCAGATGCTGGCGGGGGTACTCCGCTATACTTTAGTCATCGTGATACAGAAATACGTATAAGACCTGTCGGTGGCACAAATCTTAGAGGGGCATTAACTGTTACGGGTAACAACAAAGCAGAATTTACACTCGGAGATACCCTTGACGACTTCTCAGAAAATGGAAATTATGAAGTAACAGTTTTCATATCAGACAGGGTCGGGAACCTTGCATCAAGTAGAGTGAGGTTCCACTTTGATAACACACCTCCAACACTAATGAGTCTAACGACTAACAGAGAAGAATTCACACAAGGAAGCGGACTCAGTGGAAACACAAATTATGTTGAAGCAGAATTAGAGGATAACATAGAACTTGACCTTCCCGCTTCATCCATACGTCTCAAGGGACCGGACGGGAGTTTAGTTCTCGGTGAACAGACTCAACAACTAAATAATAAAATAAGATGGCAATTGCGATCTCCGTTATTAGCCACAGACGGGGTCCAGGATGGACATTATACCGTTGAGATTATTGGATCAGACAAAGCAGCTAATAGAACTGAACCCATTAACATAACATTCATTTATGATAATTTAGCACCAGAACTTGTTTCACTTCAACCTACACGAGATGGCACACCATTTGATATATTGGGAGATACAACCTATTACAATCTTCCACTCAATCAGTTTGTTGCTGCATTCAATGATGGTGAATTTGGAACAGGTGTTTTATTCCCAGATTCACAGGTTATTGATTCACAAGATATTACTGGTATCGTTTTTGGATCACCTAAATCTGATGGTGGCATTGCTGCGTTATCTGGTCGGACTTTTGTAGATAAAAACAATAATGTCCTTACTTATATCTTGGATTCTCCGATCCTGAGTACGGATGGCAGCCAAGATGGCACCTATGTCATATCCATTAAGGCTGCAGACGCGTTAGGTAATTTCAATATAATTAATTACCAACTTATCTATGATACGCAAGTGCCTACGCTCACTTCAACTGTCCCCGCTGCGAATCAGACTGTGTCAAGCCTTACAGAAGTTGTCCTAAGACTGAACGAAGAAACGAGTGGGATTGATTTTGCACAAAGCAACTATAGATTGACACGCGATATAGGTGAGAATCAAGTTGAAGTTCCTGTAAATATATCCAGCAACGGTACAGATACCGTTACACTGACGCTGCTACAGCAAATTGCATTGGACGGTTCGGATGATGGAACTTATACTGTTGAGGTAACACCAGCCGATAATGCGGGGAATGTAGGTGCTCCGGTTAGACGTCCATTCTATCTTGTCAGTACTACACAACCGAAAGTCCGATTGACTGCTCCAGATACAGGGACTGTTAACAATATTACAGATATTTCTGCAGTAATTGAAAATTATATCGGCACAGGTATAAACTTTGATGATTCAACTATTATCGTGACCAACGCGAACGGCACTATTGTGCCAGATGCAAAGGTTGAACATGACGTAGTCAACAATCAATTGACATGGAGCACTGAAACAGCAATTCCACGCAACGGTACAGCAGATGGAGAATACGCTATCTTTGTATTCTTCGTCGATTTTACCGGAGAACGATACATACAAACATTTCCACTATCATTAGATACGCAGTATCCATCTATAGAAACAGTTGAAACGGTTACTGATCCGTTGCGAAGTCTTTCCATTGATAGCGCGATGGATGTTAATGAGACCTTTTCACAGATAAATGTCACATTTGCAGAAAATGATGTTGATTTTGAGAACACAGTCGTCTCATTAGTAGGACCAGACAGCACTGAAATTGCACTTCACCGCAGCAACGATGGTGATTCCGTTTTAACGCTAAATTTCCAAAACCTGTCAAACCTTGGCACATATACCCTTTCCGTTACACCAACTGATAGAATCGGGAACATCTCCGAGCACCCGTACGTTTACAAATTTGATTTGGAAATTGCAGTACCCGTTGTTACGACAGTACTGATTGGTGGTCAGAGTGGGGCAATTGTCTATGTCAATGATAGTGTAGGGGAGATCGTCGCTACACTCGTAGATACGACAGGAACAGGTTTAGCTGTCGGAGATAGCGAATCCAGGATTGTTGTAACTAACCAAACCGGACTTCCTGTGCCAGGCACGACAACAATTAACGACGAGGATCAACAGAATTGGCAACTGATTTGGAGACCTATAATACTTCCCACAGATGGCAGTGGTGATGGAACATACACAGTCGCAATAACACCCGTTGATAATGCTGGTCGGACAGGAGATGTTGCATTGCGAGGGTTCATCTACGATACGCAGGAACCGCGCATCACATCCGCTTCACCCGTAACATTACATCAACCTGTCTCTTATCTTGGCGGGAGTTTCCCACAGTTACAACTTACAATTGAAGATGTGGGACCTGCACTGCTTGACCTTGACGCACAGACTATCAGTTTGACAAATAGTGCCGGAGAAGCTGTTTCAGGTCAGATTACACATGACGGGGTTAACCAACTTTTCTACACACTGTCTGCTGCACTTCCTACTGATGGAAGTGCAGATGGTGAGTATCTGCTGACGGTTAACCTTACGGATAGAGCAGGTAATCCGCATCAGTTTCAACATAACATCTTTTACGATTCTCAAGCACCACTTATATCTACAGTGTCTTTGAATACTGGCACCCCGTTAGACTTGATACCGTATCATGTTACAGACCTCGGAGAATCGGTAAACAGGATTACCGTCAACTTTGTTGAATCTACACGAGTGGACTTTGACAACACTGTGGTTTCTCTCATAGGTCCAGATGGTTCAGATATTCCATTCAACTCGGAGAATAACGGCGTTGATCAACTTTCTGCAAGTTTCGTGTCTCTAACGCAAGATGGATTATATACACTGTCCGTCACAGCTCAAGACATCACGGGTAATTCTGCTCGGGGGGCAGTTCAATATCCCTTCCGTTTAGAATTTGCACTGCCAAGGATATCAGCAGTGAAAGCAAACACTTTAGATACTTCGGTTGATTTAATCCCACACCAAATTGTTCAGATTGATGATGTAATTAACCAAATCACGCTTGCGTTTAATGACCCGACCCGTCTTGACTTTGAGAATACAAACGTTGAATTGTTAGCACCAGATGGACAACAAATTTCTCTTACACAAGGAGAAAACAACTTATCTCAATTAATTGTCCGATTCATTTCGGTGACAGAGAACGGTTTGTATACGTTGAGAGTGACCCCTCAAGACGTAGCTGGAAATATCGCACAAACAGCAGCAGAATATGAGTTCCGACTTGATATAGCACTACCGAGTGTAAGTTCAGTCCTGATAAATGGACAAATCAGTTCTAATCTTTATGTGAATAAGGCTATCTCAACAATAGTTGCCACATTCATAGAACCATCAGGGGTCGGATTAGACTTTAGCGATGATGGGTCCTCAATCACTGTTACTAACGAAAGTGGTGTTGAGGTGGTAGGTATTACACAATCTAATGAACAGAATCAGTTAACGTGGATGCCGTTAGCCTTTCCATCAGACGGTAGCATTGACGGAATATATAATGTCTCAGTTACACCTATAGACAAAGCTGGAAGAACGGGTAAAGTTGTCAATAGACAGTTCAGCTATGATACACAGGCACCCAGAATCATCGCTGCTTCCCCGATCGAATTACATCAACCAACGACGTATGTTGGAGGAAGTCTAACACAGTTCCAGATAACTATTGAAGATGTTGGTCCAGCACTGCTTGATCTTGATGCTCAGGAAATCACCTTACATCAAAGTGATGGAGATGATGTATCCGGCGTATTAACACATGATAATAGTAACCAATTCTACTTTACGCTCTCAACACCGCTTCCAACAGATGGTAGTGCTGATGGAGAATACGGTCTTGTGGTAAACCTTGTTGATAATGCTGGCAATTCAGACCAAGTAGAATACAAGGTCTACTATGATTCTCAAGCACCAAGTATATCTTCAGTAACGTTGAATACTGAGACACCGCTAAACCTAACACCTTATGAGGTTACAGAACTCACCGAAACCGTCAGTAAACTGACATTGCTTTTTGTTGATTCCACCCGTGTGGATTTTGCGAATACAAATGTAACGCTTACTGCACCTAATGGAACTGAAATACCACTTACAATAACCAATAATGGTGTTGACGAACTGACAACGAATTTTGTTACCTTAACACAAGGTGGAGAATATACATTGTCAGTAACCCCTCAAGATATCGCCGGTAATGTCGCAAAAGGGACAGTGCAATATCCGTTCCGTCTTGATTATCAACTTCCTGAATTAACTTCAGTAAAAGCTGGAACTTCCAACCAAACCGTACCGCTTACACCTTATGAAATTGTTGAGGTTACTGAAGCAGTTAGTAGTTTCATCCTTGAGTTCACAGATGTGATGCGGATAGACATTGCGGATACTAACGTCACACTCTCAGGACCAGATGGTGAAGCGATAGCAGTGACGCTTGAAGAGGGTGATGGTTCTCAGATAGTTGCTCGTTTTGTTTCGTTGACGCAAAGTGGTATGTATAGTTTATCAATCACACCCCAGGATACATCAGGTAATGTCGCACAAAGTGCTACGATATACCAATTCCGATTGGATTTACAAGTCCCCAAAATAACATCAGTAAATGCTAACACAACTGATGCTGCCATTGCG
>VXOP01000250.1 GCA_009839975.1 Candidatus Poribacteria bacterium | reverse complement strand
TTTATATACTCATTCAATATTATCACTGCTGCAACTTGGTCTATTTTTTTCTTTCTATACTTAGTGTCAAATCCTGCTTGCTCCAGTATTTCTTCTGCTTCTGTTGTCGTAAATCTTTCATCACGAAATTCAACTGGTATATCAAGTGCTTTTGCTAATCTATCTCCAAACTTTTGTACTTGTTCTGCTTGGGTTCCGATTGATCCATCAAGTGAGAGAGGCAAACCAACAATGATGCGTTCAACATTATGTATTGATACGAGATCTCCTATTGCCGTAATGTCACGCTGTCGATTCGTACGCGTCAGTGTACACAAAGGATGAGCTCCACTTCCAAGCACATCGCTGACTGCTACACCGATCCTAACATCACCCACATCTAATCCAAGTAAGACAGACATAGTTACTCCTATTTAATGATAACCCAATCATACACCTTACAAACTCACACAACTTAGAATCTTACATGAAAAATGCAATATCGTCAAGACAAATATCCTATAGTAAGATTATGCCAAAACTTTTATACACCCCATGCAACATTATAGTTGATAAATTATACATGCTCTGATATAATTTTTCCACAAAAAAGTAGTCTGAACCGATAGCTTGTTTTGAAAGCACTTCTAATAAGGAATAAAACACATGTCTACACATCATCTTTATTTTGGGGACAACCTTGCGATACTTCGGGAACATATTGATGATGAAAGCATGAATATGATCTACATAGACCCACCCTTTAATACCGGTAAACTTCAGGAACGTACCGAGATTCAGGTTGAACAGGACGATCAAGGGGACCGAGTAGGTTTCCAAGGGAAGACCTACCGCACAATCAAAGGAAAAAACACACAATATTCCGATAAGTTTAAAGATTCTGATAGTTATCTCCAATTCTTGCGGCCCCGTTTTGAAGAAGCATATCGCGTTCTTCACCCACATGGAAGTTTTTTCTTTCATATTGATTATCGGGAGGTACATTACTGTAAGGTGATGCTTGATGAGATTTTTGGTAGGGATGCGTTTATGAATGAGATTATATGGTCTTATGATTTTGGTGGTCGTCCCAAGTCGCGATGGCCCGCGAAACACGATAACATCTTGTGGTACGCAAAAACCCCGAAAAAGTATACCTTCAATTTTGATGAGATGGACCGCATTCCATATATGGCCCCCGGTTTAGTCGGTAAAGAGAAAGCAGCGCGAGGTAAAACACCAACAGACGTCTGGTGGCATACAATAGTCAGCACTAATGGACATGAAAAAACAGGTTATCCGACACAAAAACCTCTCGGAATCCTTAACCGTATCGTCAAAGTACACTCCTCACCCGGAGATACACTTTTGGACTTTTTCGCTGGAAGTGGGACGCTTGGAGAGGCAGCAGCAGTAAATAACCGATCCTCAATTTTGATTGATAACAATATCCCCGCAATCAGGACTATTTTAAATAGACTGAGAATGTTCGATGTTAATCTCGTGAACGCTGATTCCGATCTGTTATAATATACTTATACAACACATCATAAGATGTTTTACTATCTTTCTAATGACGAACTGTCTCAAAGTTAATGAAGGATATATACATCGTTTGAATGCCTTCAAATGAACTGCGATTAACACAAAATAGGTTGCAATATAAAAACACTTGTGAGGTATTGAAGATGAAAAAACTAAAGCAGCTCTCTGAAAAGATAAAAGAGAATATTGACCTACTCATCGAATCGGAGACTAAAAAAAAATCAACACTTGAACTTACGGTTCTTGATATGAAAAATCGAGTTGTCATCGCAAAAGGCCTAATCGCTACTGCGATAGCGGAAATAGAAAAAATAAAATATGCTTACAGGGATGCTGTTAAGTCACAGTAAAACTTGCAGAAAATAGTAGACGCAGCTATCACTGATGACGATAACCAGAAAGCAGACGAAGCCAGACAGAACCTGAACCAACAGCAGCAACGCGTGAACGACTTCGAAAATCAGATACACTTACAGGAAACGGTTATGTCTGAACTTAAAGCGAAACTAATTTCATATCATCGGCAATTCAAAACCGCATCTGAACGGGCCGAATCATTGACACAACAGCAGAAACAAGCCGAATTACAAGCAGAATTCTATCAACTCTTCGCAGAATCTGAAAATCCCGATGATTCTCACGCATTTAAACAAGCAGAAATACGCTTGAAAGAAACCGAAGCAAAGGCAGAATTGTGGAAAGAACGAAATCAAAAGACACGTGAAAAGGTTGAGAAAAGTGAAAAGGATCTCAACATGGACGAAGCACTCGCAGCACTAAAAGATGAGATCCTTGGTAATAACAAAAATGATTGAAACCTCTAATCTGACGAAATACTTTGGAAAACTCTGTGCAGTGGATTCTCTGGTTTTACACGTTAATGCTGGTGAGATATTCGGGTTTTTGGGGCCAAACGGAGCAGGAAAAACGACTACAATCAATATGTTAACAGGACTGCTAAGTCCAACATCAGGTTCAGCTAAACTTGGCGGATTTGATATAAAAACGCAGAGCTTAGAAGCAAAAGCAATCCTCGGACTAATGCCAGATACGCCACAACTGTATGAAGCATTGACCGGCAGACAATTCGTTAGGATGATAGCTGACCTATATGAAGTTCCACCGCAACAAGCAGAAAACGAGATGAATAT
>VXOP01000220.1 GCA_009839975.1 Candidatus Poribacteria bacterium | reverse complement strand
GGCGAGGTCACCTCGCCCCTACGCTGTGTAGTCTTCTTCATCGGTGTATGGGGTGAAATGTCTCATTAATTATTCACTTTACTATAATTAACTTCATATTCTACTATAAATATGATAATATTGGTTAGGATTATCCATAAAAACACATAAGGAGACTAACCTTGAAACAGATAAACACAGTTATATTCGTGATAACATTTCTCATTCTCGCTTCAATAGTTAGCGATGCCCAAGTAAAAACATACAAAATTGCGCTTCCCGATGGTGCAACAGCACGTCTCGGTAAGGGACGTATTCACGACATGCAATATACCGCAGATGGCACTCGCATCGCCGCCTCAACTTCTATGGGGATTTGGATCTATGATGCGACGACGTTCAATCCGTTATATCTATTAAGAAAACACACCAAACATGCAGATCATCTCTCATTTAGTCCAGATGGGAAAATACTTGCAAGTGCAGATATTCGCGGTGCAATACATATCTGGGATATTGATACGGGAAAACATAAGAAAAAACTCAAGAATCAGTTGTCTGTGCTTAGCATGACTTTTAATAAAAATGGAGACACACTCGGGGTTGTTACCAGTTATAATACTGTGCTGCTATGGGATACGAACACCTGGGATATAAAACAGGAATTCAGAGGAGTTCTTAAGATTATGGAACAGTCTGCTATGTCTGTAGCCATCAGTCCGGACAACTTTCTGGTTGGAACAGGTAATTTGGACAGCAGCATCACCCTTTCTGATCCAGTCATTGCAGTAAACAGACAAATGAATAAGACACACGGTGACAGTTATACCAGATCCGTGGCATTTAATCAGGATGAGACATTACTCGCAAGCGCAAGTTCTGGGGACATCCGGATATGGAACACCAAGACTGGTGAACAGAAACAACGTATTCGAGGCATCAGAGGTATTGGACGTCTTGTCTTTAGTCCAGATGGAAACCTGTTAGCGTGTGCAAGTCTGTTGGGTAAGATACACCTATTTCATGTTGATACGGGTAAAAAATTCAGAGTGTTTACGGGACATAGTGGGGGTGCACTTAGAATTGCCTTCAGTTCTGATATGCGCACGATTTCAAGTGCCGGCTTAGATGGGAGTATAAGGATTTGGAACGTCCTTACCGGTGAACAGATACACGCTATTGAGGAGCATTTCGGCAATTTTTCCTGTTTTGATGTGAGTCCAGATGGCAAAACAGTCGTCGCACCGACTCATGACTTAACCGTCTGTAAATGGAATCTTACATCAGCAAAAGTTGAAAAAACTTTCAACAAAGAAGGTCATTTTTCTGTTGCTGAAATCGCATTTGATCCTACAGGGAATATCATCGCGACCGCGAGTCATGGCAAGTTTATCAGTCTATGGGACAGTGAAACGGGTAAACTCTTAAAGATCTTGCATGGACATGATGATCACCTATCCTCGGTTATGTTCAGTCCAGATAGCAGAACCATCGTAAGTGGAAGTGATGATACCACGGTTCGCCTTTGGGATACCGAAACATATAAAAAGAAGCAGGTGCTAATCGGACATGAAGAAGCGGTTACATGTGTTGCATACAGTCCAGATGGCACGATTATCGCGAGCGGCAGTGTGGATGACACAATCCGTCTCTGGGATGCCGATACGGGTGAGGAGAAAGATGTCTTAGCCGGTCATGAATCAGATGTCGTAGACCTTGCGTTCAGTCCGACAGGTGATAAGATCGCAAGTGTTGCACTTTCATCAGAGATCTTTGTTTGGCATGTAGGTTCAAATGAACTTGATAAGGTTATTCATGCTGGTAATTCTTCAATTGCATCCGTTGTGTTTCATCCAAATGGAAGAGTCGTTGCGATTGGATGCAATAAGGGTGATGTTGAACTCATATCTGTGGAGTCTGAGCAGTCGTTGCACAAATTCTCTGGACATTTGAAGCAGGTAACGGATCTTGGATTTGCATCAGATGGGAACAAGCTTGTCAGTCGGAGTAGTGATGGTGTCTTGTATGTCTGGGACGTATCAGGTGTGGTGAAATAGATGTATAGTAGACTTCAGAATTAATGATACACTCCATAACGGGCGAGGAGACCTCGCCCCTACGGGGGTGGGCTTCGTAAACGAGGCAATGTCTCATTAATTTAATAACTTTACTATAATAAAGAACAGACACTGATATTTGTGGAACACTATGATAACTATGGTGTAACTTTAAAATATCAGGGTACTTCCTGGCACGATGGGTAATGAATTGCCATTGAACGGATATTTGTGAATGGATAAGTGTTAGATAGATTCTATGTTTTGCTATAAAATAAAGGAGAAATGGGATGTCAATTAAGTCTATTTTCAATCTGTATTCTATTATCATACTGGGTGTTGATTAACAGTCATTATTTCTACTATCTCAATATTTGCTTTTGTAAGATATCAGAATAGTATAAATCAGGCAGCTGAGATAAGGTATAATCCTTTGACTGAATCAGAAAAAGCTGTTGTGGATAAAAACATCAAAGATGCAATTGCACAGCAGAAGCAGAAACGCCTATCTGAAGCACAGAAGCAGAAAAAGGACTCAGCTCAACATTCCTCTGTTGATGAAACAACTGTTGGTAAAACCGAATTCAATCCAGATAATGTAAAAGCTGAATATATGAAGAAACGACCAGAGTTTGTTGAAGGGGGATCAAATGATATTTACG
>VXOP01000324.1:21159-25011 GCA_009839975.1 Candidatus Poribacteria bacterium | reverse complement strand
GTCCAAACAAAGTGGCAAAACGCAGATATTATACTTGCAAAACCGATGACTTACATGAATAACAGTGGTGCCGCTGTCGCACCACTTGCAAATAGGTTTGAGATCCATACCCAAGATATTATTGTCATATACGATGATGTTCATTTAGCGTTAGGTGCATTACGTATAAGGAAAAAAGGGAGCGACGGTGGACAGAAAGGCATGCAATCTATAATCCAACGTCTTGGAACAACTGAAATTCCCCGAATACGTATTGGTATCGGCGAACCCGTTGGGGATATAGTAGATTATGTTCTCTCAGAGTTTTCAGAGGAAGAAGAAAGTGTGATGAAACTTATGGTCACACGAGCAGTTGACGTTGTGGATACTATTTTGGAGAATGATATTCTGACAGCAATGAATCGTTTCAACAGAACCATTTAATAGTAGTAGGCACTCTCCTGAAGTTGAGGATCTAAATTGTGTAACTATCGAGCAAAGAAACCTGTAGTATGCGGTCTGGGAAACCCAGCCCCTACGATCGTTTTTATGGGTTGGATTAACCCATAATTTATTTTGATTTTCTTCCGAATACTGTCACCTTAAAAATGAATAAAAAATACCTAATACAGAACGTTGAAGACATTCCAACACCTTCACTCGTTGTCTATCTCAATCTTGTGCAACAGAATATAGCACACGCTATTGCTACGGTGGGTGGCGACACCTCTAAGCTGAGACCCCATGCGAAAACCCACAAAACCGCAGAGATAATTCAGATGGAACGCGAAGCCGGGATTCTCAAACACAAATGTGCAACACTGAGAGAAGCAGAAATGCTTGCTGAAAACGGAATTGAGGATATCCTTATTGCATACCAGATGGTTGGTCCAAATATCAACCGTTTTCTTTCACTTCAACAGAAAAATCCACAAGTGGATTTCAAGGTCATCGTTGACCATCAGCAAGCAGTAGAGCAGCTTTCTGGCGCAGCGGAAAAGATGAATCAAGTGGTCAAAGTAATGCTTGATCTGGATGTAGGTATGAATAGAACCGGTATAGCAGTCGGTGATGCCGCTGCCAAGATATACGAAACTATTGACCGATCAGAGAATCTGCAACCGTGGGGTTTGCATGTATATGATGGACATATACACGATAATGACTTGGAGCATCGGAAAAAAGCGTGTCAAAATACCATGGCACAAGTTGATGAGATGAAGGATATACTATTTGCAAAAGGACTTGATGTACCGCTCATCGTAATCGGAGGTACACCAACTTTCCCTATCTATGCTGAAGTACCGGGTGTTGAAACTTCTCCGGGGACATTTGTCTTTCATGATAATGGATATGCTACAAACTATCCTGACTTGGGATTTACACCTGCAGCCTTACTCCTAAGTCGTATTATAAGTATACCTACTGCAAACAGATTCACACTTGATTTGGGACACAAGGCAATCGCTGCTGATCCTGATGGGGACCGTGGTGTTATCCTAAACATCAACAACGCAGAGGTAGATAAACAACACGAGGAACATTGGGCAATAAACGTGCCTGAGAATACACCGATACAAATTGGACAAGAGGTATATGTGTGTCCAACACATATCTGTCCATCAGTAGCCTTGCATCAATTCTACTATGTGATTGATGCGGATGGATACTATCAAGAAACATGGGAAGTCTCTGCCAGAAATCGCAGTGTGTGACAATACCAGTAGAATGAAAGGGACTCGTGAATTCTACCCAATTATAGGCACTTTATTGCCTCAACCAATTTCTCTGCCCCAAACTTTACAACATCTGTCGCGGGCAAACCTGTTTCAGTTTCAACAGCATCAATTGCTTCATAAGATTCCTGTTCCGATAAATCGAAACAATTCAGTGCAACACCTATTACTTTCGCAGGTTTAATCGGTTGAGTTAACATCTCGTATTGCATTATCATATCGGACAACGATGGCAGCGGTACAGTATATCGTGCAACCTGTTTTCGCGACGGTTGATGACAGAATATCATCGCATCAGGCATGCTGCCGTGTAGCAAACTAAGTGTCACACCTGAATACCCCGGATGCACCAACGAACCTTGTCCTTCAACAATTAATAGATCATGATTCTTAGCACCTTCAAGGACGATTTCTTCAGCCGCACCCGCAGTAAAGTCTGAAATTACAGCATCAATTGCGATACCCCATCCCCATACCATTATCCCATTCTGACCTGTAGGACAGAATTCTGCATTGAGACCCTGTTTACGCGCAGCGTGTGTTATCTCTATACCAGATAGCATTTTCCCAACACGACAGTCTGAACCGACAGTTAGAATGACTGTGGCATCTACGTCAGCGGCCTTACATGTTGCCACGGGTAAGTTTTCAGGTGGTTTCCTTGCATCCCACAAGACGACATTGTGCCTTTCTGCTAAGTCAACAAGCTCTACATCCTCACTCAAAAAATGATGAAGACCGCTCATGATGTGCAATCCACTTTGGATTGCTTCATAGATCGTAGACCGCCATGCAGATGGCAACGCGCCACCAGGTGGGGCAATACCAATTGCAAGCATCGTTGGATCATATTGCATGGCTTCTGAAAGATTACGGACTACAGGAATTCCTTTGCCAATGTCAATAATATCACTGACATCTTTCCCAGCATTTTTGCTATCAATGACCCCGACAATGTTATCAGGAAGATACCGAACCAGAACAGTAGCAGTCTTGGATTCAAGCACACCGAAAGAACCCTCTGCAAGCACTGCAATCTTGTGTGATTTCGGTCGTAAATGCTTATTCATATTAATATAAAATATCACAATTCCGAGACTAATTCAACTGGTATGTTAGAGTGGGTGTGTAAAGTTATTGTCCCTTGTCTGAACCATGATTTACAGGATTTACAGGATAAGAATAAGAACGTGTGAACAGCAAAAGGCTAAGCACCAGCGGTGCGAAAGGTGTATAGAACGTGTGAACAGCAAAAGGCTAAGCACCAGCGGTGCGAAAGGTGTATAGAACGTGTGCATTTAATTCCCTTACACGATATACCTTTCGCCCCTCTGGGGCTTATTCTGGTAATATCAACGTTTTCTATACACCTTTCGTCCCTCTGGGACTTTGCATTTTACAAAGACTTACTCATGTGTTTCTACAAAAATTTACACACCCTTAAGGACAAAATACACTTGACTATATATCTACCAGTCTGTATAATTCCTTTCGGTTAAGAAAATACCCCTTGTGATAGGTTGAATAGCATCAAAACCGTTGTTTCTACCCATGTGATACGATCCGATAGATCCATGAACCAAGGACAACGCTTTTACTAAAAATGATGTCCATTTTACTTCATCCCCACATTAGAGACTATAGAGTAATCGGATTAAACAGATATGCAAATTGTTTGTGATGGAAATCTCAACAGGAAATTACTTGACCTATATGATAAATTAAAGAAACAACATGGCTCGTTAAAATGGTGGCCAGCAGACACACCATTTGAAGTTGCAATGGGTGCAATCCTGACACAGGCAACTGCATGGAGAAATGTTGTCAAAGCAATTGACAATCTGAAGAATGCAAAGGTGTTCTCACCTGAAGATATACACAATATCAGCCAAGAAAACTTAGAAACACTTCTAACACCGTCGGGTTATTTCCGAATGAAAGCCAAGAAAGTTCGCGCCTTTGTTGACCACATTGCTGAACGTCCCATGTCGGAAATGTTCAAACAAGATGTCACAGAATTGCGGCAAGAATTGCTCTCTATCTATGGCGTAGGACCAGAAACTGCTGATTCCATCATTCTCTATGCAGCAGAAAAACCCAGTTTTGTGGTAGATACATATACATATAGACTGTTAAT
>VXOP01000324.1:0-21149 GCA_009839975.1 Candidatus Poribacteria bacterium | reverse complement strand
CTCGGAGATGTTTTTCAGAGACCGCATATAGACTGTTAAGTAGATTAGGCTGGGTTGAAGGAAACTTTCATTATGAAAGACTAAGAGCTCTTTTCATGGATAATCTACCAACGGATGTGGAACTATTCAACGAATATCATGCACTAATTGTGCGACACGGCGCAAGAGTATGTCAGAAAACGCCTGATTGTATCAACTGCAGTCTGCAGAATGAATGTGATTATTATAAACAGACTTGATACTCATTTACATCTTGCTAATAATACCAATGTATGCTAACCTAATGCCAAACAGAGAAAAGGAGTAGAATTAATGTATCGAGTCGGTATAATTGGTCTCGGTAGCATCGCAGCACGTTATTCAAAACCTGACGATCCATACCCGTATTGCCATACAGGCGGAATTCGTCATTGCAACGCGACTGAATTGGTGGCAGTTGCAGACATGTCCGTTGAACGGCAGGATGAGTTCAAAAGCACTTGGGGTCCCGCTTTTCCAAACAATTCAATCAATTACTACGATACAGATGTGCAAATGCTCGAAAGTGAGAAACTCGACATTGTCGCTGTTTGTGTCCGTGGTCCTCATCATTTCCAAGTGATGCAAAACGTCTTAAAGGCAGACATCAAAGCAATTTTTCTCGAAAAACCAGCAGGATGTTCACTTCATGAAGTTGATACGATGACTGCTGGGGCAGACGCAAAAGGTATTCCAATTGTTGTCGACTATACGCGTCACTGGCATCCACATCTAATTAGACTTCAAACTCTGATTAGAGATGGACTCATCGGGGAAGTGCAAACTGTCATCGGTTATTGTGGTGGTGGCGTGTTATCCTTTGCAATACATACCACGGATATGATATGCCAATTCGCAGGATACGATCCCCAATCCGTAACCGGATATGTTGAAGGAAGTGCTGATGTTCCAGATAACTACGAACCTGAACCCGCAGTTGTGAGTGCCACAATTAAGTACAAGAGTGGTGTGATCGGTATTCATATCGGTAAACATGGCGTCAGAGGTGGATTCTCTGTGGATGTGCTTGGGAGTGAAGGTACCGTTCAAGCGGGATTTTATAGTGGAACAACAGTTCATAAGGCAGGTAAGTTAGTTGAAAACGATACGCTTGGTCTACCCCAAAATGAAGGTCCCTTCAAAATAGCATATCAACAGATAACGGATTATCTTGACGGTGGTCCGTTTCCACACTGTTCACGGGACGACTATACTGCTGTCAACGAGATCGGTTTCGCTATGATTGAGAGTGGACTCACTGGACAGACAATTCAACTCCCATGTGTTAACCGTCAGAGACTAATCTATGCAAATGGTTAGAAGAGATCATTTATGGCATCGATTTTCAAACTGGATAACCTATACCGTTTCTTTATGAAAGCATATCCAGTAAAATCATATTTCAATACCCCTATCACACTGCTGGATAAAACACTGACAGATTGCCGTATCGCTCTAATTACAACTGCAGGATTATATCTAAAAGAACAGAAACCTTATAGTGAAAGGATTATTGGGGGAGATTGTTCCTACAGAGAGATACCGAATACGATTGATATACAATCACTGTTGCATGGACATAGGAGCATGGTATATGATGCAAGCGGGGCAAAAATAGATGTGAACCTCGTCTTTCCGCTTGATAGATTCCGTGAATTAGAAGCAGATGGCACAATTGGCACACTAAACCGTAGACATTTTAGTTTTATGGGATCAATTACAAAACCAAAACCTTTGATTAACGCAACTGCACCAGAGGTAGCACTGAAACTAAAAGATGACAAGGTAGATGTCGTATTCCTAACACCTGTATGACCAACCTGTAACCAGTCCGTAGGATTGATTCAGCGTGCCGTTGAAGCAGCAGGTATAACGACTGTTTCCATCACGCTTGATGAAAGTATTACAAAAAGAGTCAAACCACCACGGGCTTTACGCGTTCCTTACGGATTCGGATATCCACTTGGAGAACCAAACAATCAAGCACTACAACATGCAATCATCTCCGAAGCACTTGAATTATTGACAGACAATGCACCGCCTCCTATACTAAAATGTAGTATTCAAAAAGGAAAAAATGATGGATAGATTTAGAGTCGGTATTATCGGTTGTGGTGGGATATTTCGCAACCTACACTCCCCTTACTACCAAGAACCAACCCGTCGCGCTGACATCGTAGCCATCGCAGACATCAATGAATCATCGGCAAATGAACAGGCAGATAAGTTCGGTGCAGATGCATACACCAATTATAGAGAACTGCTGGATAGGAACGACATAGATGCTGTTGATGTTTGTGTTCACCCGCGACCACACCTTGAAATCACCAAAGCAGCTGCAGAAGCAGGTAAACACATCTTGATGGAAAAACCGATGTGTTGCACTGTCGCAGAAGGAGACGAAATGGTAGCTGCTGCCGAGAATGCAGGTGTTCTCCTGATGGTTGCCTATATGATGCGTTTTGATCCAGGATATATGAAGTTAAAGTCTTTACTTGATGATGGCACTCTTGGAACGCTTCAGATGGCATATTGTAACCAAGTCGGATACTTCTCTCCTGAACGACATCCATGGCTTTTCGTAAAAGAAGAGTCTGGCGGAATGTTGGTAGAACAAGCTATCCATAACTTAGACCTATGGTTATGGTTATATGGTCCAGCGACAACCGTCTACGGATACACAACCCACGTTCCCCTCGGAGGAACATATCCGCCACCGGAACAAGCGGTGGAGAATAATGCTGTGCTAAATGTCCATTTCAAAAACGGGGGAATCGGGATGATGATAAAGAGTTGGGCTGCACAAATTGGACATAGTGGCAGTGGACTTGTCACAAGCAACGGCTCCGCTACGATGGCAAGAAATGGTTTGCATTGGAAAACACACGATATGGAATCAGCAGCGGAATACTCCGAACCTGTCCCTGACGATGACACATATCGCCATATTCCTGAGGCACAACGTAATCAAAGGTATTGGAGTATCGCAGCGAAAGGTGCAAGTATTGATCACTGGTTACAATGCATCGCAGGAGAGGCAGAACCGACTACCCACGGACGTATTGGACGAGACGGAATTGAGTTAGCTGAAGCAACCTACCTTTCCTCACAATCCGGCACACCCATCGCATTGCCATTAAAACCCAATTAATGCGATTCATAGTAGTAGATGTGATTTCCTAATTGCTCCAGAATTGACGATTGTGATTATTCAATTTCGCCAATCTTAATCCCACGTTCTTCCAAAGTGCGTCTACGACGATGTAGATTTCCAAAAAGAGGACGGAAATAGCCAGCACCTGAAGGGGACAGATGATAATTCTCTGCATCATAGAACCGTGGGTCAATATCACGCCGAATTACATGTCCAGTCTCATCACGTTTTAGCACTTGTTCAATAGGAAGCATAATCGGTTCAATACCAACATCTGTCCGGGTTATCGTCGCAACACCATTGACCATCCCATCCGCAAGTGAACGCACAGCAAGCGCACCAGCATTAATGGCGGTATCTCTATCCAATTGCGTAGGACTTCCGCACCGTTGCATATAGCCAAGGATTAATGCCCGGAAAGATGAGCTTGAAATCTGCGGTAACCTCTTCTTCATCGCTTCAACTATAATTTCAGAACAACCACCCGGTTTCGTATGTCCAAAAGCATCAAGTTCTGCTTGCGAAGTGATCATCAATTCCCCCGCATCGTTACGAATACCTTCCGAGACGACTACGATGACATTTCCTTGCTCAGTATATTTCTTATGAATTGCCGAGGCTAGTCTGTCAGGTTGATACGGAACTTCTGGCACAACGATCAAGTCTGCCAATCCATAGGCTGCGGACAGCGTCAACCATCCCGCATCTCTCCCCATCGCTTCAACTATGATGACGCGGTCATGCGAATAGGTCGTTGTCCGTAGATCGCTCACTGCATTTATCACACGGTTCGCAGCAGATGGAAAACCTGGACAGAAATAATTAACCATCTTAGAATAATCAACTGAATCACCTTCTGGCGGATTCATGCCGACATCGTTATCAATCGTCTTTGTAACAAAAACAGTCGTGAACTGCTCTGATAATGCCGTACCAACTGTCAACGTATCGTCCCCACCAATAGGGATAAGTCCACTAATATTCAACTTCTTCAGGTTATCAATGGCTTCATCTAATTTCTCCATTGCGATAAGGTTTGTTCGGGAACTCTTCAGGAGTGTTCCGCCATAATTTTCATCAATTAGGTCAGGCGTAAGAGTGAAATACCGTCCACCTCTCAGAACGCCGCGCCAACCCTCCATAAATCCGACCAGTTCAAAACCGAGTTCCTCTGATTTCAAAGCAATACCTTTGAGTGTAGCATTAAGCGCACTCGTATCACCACCGCCGGTCAAAACTCCTATCTTCTTTCGCATATAATACTCCAATTCTCTCAATCAGTAAGAATATTCATTTTACGACTTCTAACACAGCAGGTTTATCAAGAGAAAGTGCCTTCTCGAATGTAGGTCGGAAATCTGCAGGATCATCAACAGACAACCCGATTGCTCCAAATGATTCTGCAAATTGCACAAAATCAGGATTCACAAGTTCAACACCGATACTTTTACCAAACCTGCGAAGCTGTCCTCTCTCAATAGAAGTGTATTGATTATCATTCATCACAATAGAAACGACGGGTAGATTATACATGACTGCAGTTGCAAGGTCAGGACTACTCATCAAAAATCCACCATCCCCACAAAGTGCCACAACTGTCCGATCCGGATAACCAACTTGTGCACCAATAGCAGCAGTCAACCCAATCCCCATCGCAACTGAGATACCAGAAAAAATGTAACTACCAGCAGAATATGTCGGAAAATGTGATAAAGCACCATAACCTGTGATGTTTACATCAACTGATAAAATCGCATCACGCGGCATCACATCCCGCATCTCCTTTAAAATTTGTGGTTGTTCAATCAAAGACAACTGATGACGCAGTTCCCGTAAACCTTCACCCCATCCACAAGATATTTTCTCTTCTTTAAGGGTATCATTCAACTGGCGTAAAACTAATTTCGGATTGGCACCAATCCCGACTTCTGTCCTGTATTCCTTATGTATTTCATTCACATCTGCTTCAATATGAATTAGGGGTTGTGGTATTTTAAGTGACCAATTACCAGTATCGCGGTAGGTAAATTGAGTCCCGATTGCAACGATAAGATCGGATGCATTTAATGCAGATTGTGCAACACCATCACGGAAAAGACCAATTGAATAGGGTGAATCTTCTGGGATAGAACCTTTACCCATCCCTGTCATGGCAATCGGTGCATCCAAGATTTGTGCAAACTGAAGTATCTCATCGGTAGCGCGCGTGTGGTTAATGCCTGAACCCGAGATTATCAATGGACGTTCCGATTTTCTAATGAGATCCACAGCAGTATCAATATCTGCTTGATTAGCAACTGTCTGAATGCCATTATTCTTTGGTGGGATAGGTAAATCTGTCTCAGAATGTAATGCATCGGTAGCAAGTTCTATCAGTACGGGACCCGGACGTCCAGATCGCAATTCCCTAAATGCACGATTTACCGCACTTGGTATCTGATCAACAGTGTGCACAATCTCAATATGTTTAGTCATCGGTGCAAAAGCAGTTTTCTGATCCAATCCGTGGAAACTCTTTCTTGGATCTTTATCTGCTAAAAATGATGGGTTCTGACCTGTTATCCAAAGCACAGGTGAACAAGCAGTATATGCCTCACATATCCCAATAGACGCATTATTTGAACCAGGGCCAGGAACAGTCATGCATACACCAACTTCACCGGTAGCGCGTGCATATCCATCTGCCATAAATGCAGTGCCACCTTCATGACGTGTGACATAATGACGAATGTTTTCTTGATTGGTATATAATGCTTCATAAACGGCATCAAGGTGATTTCCTGGTAACCCAAAAATCACTTCAATACCTTGTGCTTTCAGACATTCAACAAAGAGAGTGCCTCCTGTCATCTTGCTCCTTTATAGTAGACTTCCAGTCATGATGCGTAATAGATTACATCGGACAAATCAGATATTTAAATTATTAAATCATATACCAACATAACGAATTTGTCAAGAAATATCATGCTTATCCAACTGTAAATAGTCTTCCAGTTTCAGGTTTAAATATGCATTTAAAATAGGTATTCCCGTTTGCGTGCCAGAAATCAACATCCATCTCTTTACCTGATCGTAGGTTTAATTCTATTACATTCTTGAATTCTCCTACAATTTCAATCAATGTTTCAATAGATTTCTGATCATAATTGAACATAAAGTATAAGTTCCTATTCTCATCTTGCCTTGTATGTATCCGCACACTTTCCGAACGCTGGTCTGTCACTTTAGAGTAAACAGTTATTCTTGGTGATACGAAACTATTGAGATACTTTTTGAGATCTATTTCCCTCTCATTTTCAGGTCCATCCAATATAGTTGTCTGTCGTCTATATAACAATCGTTCCAATAGGTAAGGTTCAAGTCCAATGCGTCCATTGAGCAAATAAGGAACAGGGGCATTTGCAATAATTCTACCTTTGGATTTAGTGAATTCTGTCAAGCGAAGCACGGTTGTCTCGTGTAGCGAAATACTACAAGGGAGAAAGACCAGACGGTAGAAATTCCCTTTATAGTAAATTTTTCCGTTCTTGAATTCCACCCGCATATTGACAAATTCACTTTCTGAAACAATATCAAAGTCATATCCCAAATTCCTTATGGTTTGGCACAACCATCCCCATGCTTTTATGATGCTATTCCACTGCTGTTCATCAGGTTTCATCCATAAGCTCTGTGTTGGAGCTAACATCAGTATGTTCCGTTCTGGTGAACCGACCTGTAATAGACTTCTTAAGACTTCATAGACATTATTTTTAGAATGCATAAATACATTATCTGCTGTGACCCAATGATTAAAACCGAGTGATGCATCCTTCAAACATTCAGAATAGGGAACTTCACGTTTTCTATTAATGCCAGGATGTGTCTGATTACTACAAATATACTTTGAAACAACAAAACGTCGCGATGTATCACCATCTGCTGATGTGAGAATCGGACAATCGGTATGTGACATTATAGTCCCTAAATCGTATTGTAGTGATCGTGCACTTTCTGGAACTGTAACTCCGAATCTAATCCCCTGTTGATGGCAGAACTCTCGTATCCCCTTCAGAAAAGCTTGAGCGAAATGCGATGTTAATATCTGCCAATAAGAACTTCTAACTATGGGAGAATCGTAAGTTTCATAGAACAGAAAAGGTAAATAGGTTGCTTCAATATTGGTTGTAGACTCCTGTTGTTGCTGACCATTTTCACGGTCAAGACGTTGAAGGATGGCGTGTGTGAAGGGTATTGCACCTTGTTGATCTGCAAGTATTGATAGGAAACGTGGTACCTCCAATGTAAAACCGAGAATTGAGTCCACACCAAATCTACGTATATAACTGACGAGATACTGATCTATAAACTCGCTTGTTCCAACTTCACTGAGTATGTCGTAGGAACTTCCTTCTGTCTGGTAAATGTATAGTACTGTTCTATTGCGTAATCGTTCAGCTACAGAGAGATCGCCAGCGACACAACGATCAATATACTCGCTTATCTCATAGAAAGTTTCCTCTGTATGAGGCTGAGCAACAAGGCAGAAATAATCCAGACGATTCGTTGTTTTGTTCCTTTCCCCGCCATTAACAATACCATGTAACTGCGCTTGTATTGATGTTGCTTCTTGAGTCGGATTAAAGTTCAATACAAGAAGGTGTAAGTGAAATCGAGGTTGAATCCCTCTTGAATCTAACTGGATCCAAGCTTTCTTACCTAATCGTGTTAGTTTCTGTATTTCCCGTTGGTGTGCAACCGGGTTCTGTATATCAGGGAAGCGTAGAATATGTCCGTTCTGGATTGAGGTACATTGTATATGCTTTGTCATTTTCTTTGACTTAAGAATTTCCTAATGCTATACTAAACATCGGCATCTTTCTTTGGAACAAAAATGTAGTATTTGGAAAGGATACCATCTTTGCATAGGTTTTACAACTATCAAAAAGCACCTAGTGACAAGGACTTTACACACCCGTAGCAACTTTTGATATTGACATTTTCCAATACCTGAATTCAAATGAAGAAACTGCATACACTTTTTCTAATATCCAATGTGTTCATATTTGCCTTTGTTAAAGGTGTATTCTCCGATACTTGGCATGAGGATTTTAGTATAAAAGGTCTTTATTCATGGAAAATACACGATGAGTTTATCGGAGAATTCATCTGGCAGACAAAAGACGATCAGCTTGACGTTTGGATAGATCCATTTCCTGGGCCCGGTATTTTTCACATATTTCCGCTTGAATTCGTCGGTTTTCCCATCAAAGTTACAGAATTTGATGTCAAAGTCAGCATACTTGAAGCACGGGGTGGGAGCATTGGAATTTTTGTCGGACAGTGTGATGATGGCGACGTATATAACAGAACTATAAAGTTCCTCCACACCCTTTTTTTGAATACAATAATTCGGCGTGGGGCAGATATTGATCAATTACCTCCACTAGTGTTAGTTAATAACGTGCCTATCCCCCTAAAAGAAATAGAAGTTTCTTTTAAGGAGGGACATTTCAGTTTTTTCTCACAGAGAATACTCATCACAGAATTCCAAGTCAAGGAACTACGGGAAATTGATTGTTTCGGATTAATTGCCTATGTATATAAGGGGGCAGGCGCGGTTGGAGAATTTGTACTGGACGACTTTATAGTTTCTGGTCCAGATGTCCCAGTGTTCAGGGATTTGAGTGTACGTCCGGTAGGTAAGGCTGCAGTTTTGTGGGGAGATTTAAAACAGCGATAATGAAATATCTGCTTTGGTCTCTTAACCCAATTCAAAGGAAATTACAATGCGTATATTATTAGCAACCTATTGCCTTTTACTAATGCTCTTTTCTACGATTGCAAGTGCTAAAATTGTATTTAGTTTAAAGAATGCTGGTAGTGATAAAGACGTTGCCGGTGTCTACGTTATGGATGATAATGGTATGGACATAACACTGCTTAGCAATGCTGGGGCAATAATTGTTCGTTGGTCACCAGATGGAAAACAGATCATGTTTTGTGGAGGTAAGCGAACAGTAGGAACCCCTGGTAGAAACATCTTCCATATAAATGCTGATGGCAACAATCTCAGGCAAATTACAGGACTGCATGAAGTTTCTTATGACTATTATCCTTTCTATTTTCAACGTGGTAAATCAATCCTATTTCTCAGGTATATTAAGAATATAAGTGGCGGTGTGTTGAATGTAATGGATCTTGAAAGTGGTGAGATCAGAACAAACGGAAATTTAGATTTCCATCCTGTCAATCCCGATCTGTCGCCAAATGGAAAAAATATTGTATATACAGAACATGTGTATAATATATCAAGGGGAGTTTCCAATATTTGGATGATGAACGCAGATGGCAGCAACCGAAAACAGCTGTTACCACCGGCAGTCCGTGTTCCCGGACTGGTTTTTAACCAATTGATTATTGACAGACGTCATCCCAGATGGAATCGATATGGTGACCAGATAGTCTATATGGAACGCAGATATAAATTTATGGAATTTGAACCTGCTGTATTAGCAATATTGCAGGGAGTCCACTATCTTATCTACGATTTCAAAAGCGGAGAAGTGCGGGAGTTAGAAGGTGTACCGAAGGAATTAGATGCCGATAGTATTGACTGGATGGACAACGATCAAGCTCTCGTTTTCAGTGCCTGCAAGAGAACATTGTTTGAACCGGATCATGACATATATCCACACTATAGGTTTTATAAGTATCACATTGCCACTGGTGAAATCTCAGTTTTGGTTGATCATCCGGGAGAACCTATTTCTGTAGATTGGATAAGTGATGATGCACATGATCATGTCTATGCGGTTTCACGAGTAGGTAAACTTACAACGTTGTGGGGTGAACTCAAACGGAAGTAGACGCAAATGACATCAAACCGTAGCACATTCATCTTGATTGTGCAACGCAGCACGTCAACCCACGCGATAAAGTATCTGCTAAGCATTTGGTGTTATCAATGTAGTGCACAGAGACACAATGAAGGATGCATGTTTTCCAAAGAAGCACAATCAAGGATGAATGTGCTACGGACTGTATGACGCTTTTTGTTGAGCGGAGAGGGGTATTGATGGACAATGTTTTAGAAAGAAGTATAATTTCATGCCAAAAACTTTACACACCCTTTACACACCCCAATTTGCAAATTACTATTGTTTTGTGTTATACTAAGCAATTAATTAGAATAAACACATAAGACTTAGCAATTTTACCACTAATCGTTAACAGAATCAATCTTCAGATTCTATCTCCATCTGATATATTTTATCTGAGAAAGAATTCCGATGAAAATCCTTGAAAATCTAATTACAGCACTGTCTGCACTCCGCGCAAGCAAACTGAGAACAATACTTACCTTGTTAGGTATTACTATAGGCGTTGCCGGTGTAATCGCCATGATGTCATTAGGCGCAGGAGCAGAAAAACTCATCATGTTAGAGTTTGAGAAAATCGGTGGTCCGAGTATGTTCGGTGTTTACCGACCTGGATACATTAAGAAGAATAATAGATGGCAACGAAACACAAGTCCTAACTACCTTAATATGGATGATCTGCGAGATGTATTGAATGAATGTCCATCCGTTGAAGTAGCAACCGTTGAAGGCAGCTATTATATAAACTTAGAGGTAGCAGGAAAACATCAAAAGACTTACATGCGTGCTACCACTGTTGAATACCAAGCCGTCAGGCAATGGCATACACAAATCGGCAGATTCCTTGCTGATACGGATATGGACCTCTGGAATAAAGTCTGTGTAATCGGTTCACAGGTTTGGAAGGAACAGTTCAAGGAGCTGGATCCAGTAGGAAAAGAGGTGTCTATCAATAATAGACGTTTCAATATTATTGGTGTCATGAATAGTCGTGGTCCAGGTTTAGAGGCAGGTAAAAGCGATGATAATATGATATTCATTCCCATCACAACTGCCCAAACCAGATTTTGGGGACACAATAATGTCGGACATATTATGGTTCGGGCAAAAAGTCCGTTGGTTGTAGATCAAGCAGTAAAAGAGGTGCAAACGGTCATTAGACGCAACCACGGTGGAGATGATACCTTCTTCAGAACTTGGCAGGCGCAAAAAGGAATTGAAAGCGCAAAAAAAACCATATTCATTATTGAGATGGTGCTTGTTGTCATCGCATCCGTTTCATTGATTGTCGGGGGGATCGGAATCCTTAACATAATGCTTGTTTCCGTTACGGAACGTATCCCTGAGATCGGTTTGCGGAAAGCCGTTGGCGCAAAAAAATACCATATCCGTTTCCAATTCTTGACAGAATCTGTTCTTATGTGTCTGCTTGGAAGTTTACTCGGTATTGCTCTCGGGGCAATTGTTGGACAAGGATTTGCATGGGCAGTTGAAACATTTATGCCAGATATGTTCGGTTGGCCATCTGTTGTCACACTAAAGTCAGTTATGACATCTGTCGTTGCGGGAACAGCAGTTGGCGTGTTTTTCGGTTACTATCCGGCTAGTCAGGCTGCAAAACTTAGTCCAATCGATGCAATTCGGCATACATAACGCATTGTCTCTACATAGATGTTGCAGAAATCTATGTAGTAAACTTCAGAATTAATGTAACACACCACAACGGGCGAGGTCACCTCGTCCCTACGCTGGGTGGTCTTCGTCATCGGTGTATGGGTTGAAATGTCTAATTGATTATTAACTTTACTATAAATTAAACAATTCACTAAGGAACAGTGTCTTGGATAGAATTGGTATAATTGCTGGGGCAGGTCAACTTCCTGTTCTAACCGCAGAAAGTATAGTTTCACAGGGACAGGAACTTGTCATCATACCAATCACAAACAACGAGCAAAATCGCTTTAGTGAAATACCGTGTGAAATCCATCCTTTCGGCGTTGGACAGATTCAGAAAATCACAAGAAAATTGATTGAACTAAACACAAAAGAGATAGTGATTATTGGCAAGATTGAACCAAGCATATTACTTAATCCCTTTAAAGTAGATGCTACGACAATTAAAATCTTGACAAAAAATCGTAACAAAAAAACTAAAGACATCATCTCAGATATCCTTACACACTTTGAAAATGCTGGACTAACGATCCTGAGACAGGATCAGTTTCTTAAACATCTCTTACCTGATCCAGGTGTCCTCACAAAACGACAGCCAAATACTGCACAGTGGGAAGAGATAAAAACAGGTATTTTCGCTGCACGCAAGATTGCCGAACTCGGGATCGGACAGACAGTTGTTGTAAAAAATCAAATAGTTATTGCAATGGAAGCGATTGAGGGAACTGACAAAACTATTTTACGAGGTGGGGAGTTGGGCGGTAAAGGAGTTGTTGTTGCTAAGGCTGCTGCAAAGAACCACGATTTTCGAATTGATGTGCCTACAGTTGGCATGCGGACCCTGAATACCTTGCATGATGCCAGAGCAAGTGTATTGGCAGTAGAAGCAGGACGCACTTTTGTAATGGAACCTGAAGTTTTATGCAATCAAGCAGACAAATGGAAAATAGCAATCGTAGCGGTTAAGTAATAATGCAAAATCATCAACCGACTGAAATCAGACGTTTATCACAGAGTCTATCTATAGAATGGAAGAACGGCCTACGAAGTGAGATCCCATACCGTATACTCAGAGAAAAGTGTCCTTGTGCAAGGTGTAGTGCAATGAAACAGGAAAAGGACCCATTTCAACTACTCCCATCTGAAGACTACTGGAAGAATCTACATCTGGTGGGAATTCAGCCAGTGGGACGTTATGCTGTGCAGTTACAGTGGAGTGATGGACATAAAACAGGAATATATACCTTCAGTTTTCTATACGAACTCTCTACAGATACACATCAAGACGTATCCTCTAACAACGCAACCACTAAATAACAATTGGGAGTTTTCTGTTTAGCACCAAGCGCATCACTAAGATTCCTGCACCGTTGCCAATAATCTGCATATTTTAACGGTTTATAGTTACGGTGTTGACCAATAAATGTTTTCTTACAGCATGCTAATTCCTGTCCATTATCAATCGGGTAACCCCATACGCGACATATCACGGGTCGGTGTTCATAGACAGAACAGACACCACCGATGAGCATCGGACATTCCCCAGAAGACTTGCCTTTGACAACATCAATCGCTTTCATACCTGTGTCCTTAACCATGTTCTCAGGTGTATAACCCTTCGCTTCTAATTCCTTTATAGTCCGTTCAGCTTTCTGACGTATATGTTGACGAATCTCAGGCGGAAGTGCCTCTAAACCTCTCTTCAGATCACGTGCTTCCACTTCACTGATAGGTATTGTGGAGGTATTTGAGCAACATTGAAAGCAATTGGATGGACAAGGAGATCTTCCGTATTCATTACGTATACGATCTATCTCCTGATTGATCTCATCAATAAGTTCTTGATACGTACGCATCACATCGTCAGCAATTGAACTCATACTATTCTTCCTTATCCATTAGGATGAAGTTACAGATTGCATGTCGGAAGACAACAACCTTGGAGGCATTATCTAATACTAGTTTTATTTCATACGGACTAATCCAATCGACAGTGCCTTGAAATACTTCTCCTTCACGTAAAGTAATTTCAATTCGTTTGCCATCTTGACGAGATTCTTGGATGGATTCAGTGTCAAGACTGTAGACACTGTCTTGTGTCTGAACGGGTTTAAGTTGTTTAGCTTTGATTTCCTCATTGAATGTAAGCAGAGACTTAACATTCTCAGCGTCTTCATCCTTATAACAATATTTTATTTCGGTTTTCTGTAATCTTCTTTCTTCACCATTGCAGTTTAGCGTTAAACCAGAAAGTGTCATCTCTAATACAATAGCAGGTAACTGAACATGATTGTACAAGGCAAAAAACATGGGTGTTTCGAGATTTATCTGTTTCAGAATGTATAAATCCCCAAAACTCAATTGTCTTGATACGGTTGCTTTGGCATCATCGGTATCATTGACTGTCTTTACCTCTGAATCCTCCGCTGTCTGCTCATTCTGTAATTCAGATTCAATGTTAGGATTTCTGTCAGTTTGTCTGCGAGACTGTCGTCTCTCTTCACCATAATACTGATCTTGGTTCTGATTTGGAAAACCTGAATAACCGCGTGGAATAATAGTCTTTCCTTGACGTAACCATCGCCGTTCGGTTGGTGTCAGTAAGACCTCTACATTCTTCGCTACTAATCCTCTATCACCTTCTACAACAATATACTTAACCCGTTGTCCTACACGCAGTTCTTCGTAGTCTGCATTCTTAATTGCAGAACTGTGTAAGAAGACATCTTCTTCACTATTATCCTGTGCAATAAAACCGAAACCTTTATCCAAATTGAAATACTTTATCCGTCCTGTAGGCATTATCTGCTCCTGTGGTAATCTCCATATATAAGAGAACCCATATTACCGTCAGCCTCTATCCACAAGCATCTATCTAAACTGACTCCCTTTGCAGAAATTGATGTTTCTTTTGACATAGCAGTGCATTTCCTCTATAATAAATCAAAAAGATGATTATTGAAAACTACTATTTCTAACAAGAATTGAAGGAACTAAGGTTTTTATATCCCTCATAGCACACTATAGTTAATCACATAGTGATACTCACAACGGCTAAAGCCGTGTGCTTCTTTGAGCACATCAGCTCTCCTATGTGATTCCTGCTTCCGTCTCTCGTGCCTCCTTCCCCAACAGTGTGAGGTCTTATCCGGACTCCACAGGCGTAAATTCCCGTCTATCCGACGGTAATCGGTCTAAGATTTATCGCAGCATTGACATCTCTATCTATTGAGATACCACATTCACTACAATGATATGTTCTTTCTGATAGGTCTAAGTCTTTCTTTTTCTGTCCGCAACCGCTGCACGTTTTTGACGACGCAAAAAACTGGTCTGCTTCTTTGGGTTTTATCCCGCGGGCTTCTGCCTTAGATTTTAGCATAGAAAGAAATCCGCCTAACGCACTATCGGATAACGACTTGGCTAACTTCTTGTTCTTTAGCATATTCGTAACCTTTAATGTCTCAATACCGATAGCACTCACACGATTGACTATATCTGTCGTTGCTTTATGATGTGCATCGTTTCTGATACACGCAATCCTATAGTGTAGCCTCATCACCTTTGCTTTCTGCTTATACCAGTTCTTAGACCTAAACACTTTGCGACTCAACTTGCGTTGGGCACGCCTCAACTTCTTCTCATAACGCCTTAGGGGACGCGGATTATCATATTTTGTGCCATCACTCAAGGTCGCCAATGTGTTGATACCGACATCTATTCCGATAACAGGGTGTGTTGAGTTATCAACAACTTCGGTGCCCTCTGTCTCTACCGTAATAGATACAAACCAACGATGTGCCGTCCTTGAGATCGTAACTCTGATAATCTCTCCCACAAAACGCAGTGCTTGACGCATCTTAACCCATCCGATTTTGGGCAACTTGACACGTTTACCTTCCACTCTAACCGATTGTTCATCTGTTGTCCAACTTTGCCTATGTCCACGACCCTTGAACTTTGGAAACTTTGCACGCCCATCGTCCCAATTGGTAATCGCTTGACCCAGATTCATAATGGCATACAATGCAGCACGCTGATCCTGTGTCAGTGTCCAATCATAACCCTTTTTTCTCTGATTAAAGTTAGTGTTTAACGTCATCCACGATTGAGAATTACCCTGAGCTAAACCTGCTTTGAAATTTTCTAAGGCTTTGTTATATGCAAAACGCGCATAACCGCATTGTGCGGAAAACCATCTGCGTTGCCTAAAAGTCGGGTCTAATGTTATCTTGTGTGTTTTATATGGCACATCTGACTCCTGATAAGAACCTGACTCGCATTGACGTGGTATGATAGGAGTGTAAACTCCCATCACTGAGTCAGTCCTATAAGTATACCACAAAGAATCTTTAAAAGTCAAGGTTTTTGGACCCAAGCATAAATGCTTGGGATTGTCAGCTAATTCCCTTCAAAAAATCCTATATTTAGATCGGAGGATTCAAAACTACTTATATTTACGAGTTGTGCTAAATAACCTTCTGTGGATCATTATTTCACAAAAGAGGGTATTCTGGAAGTCATTAACATCTATTTATAAGTTCTTCAGTCCCGTAGGGACGATATGTTTATAGTGTTAATACAATTAAATGTAAAAACAAATCAAACATAATGTTAACTGGCACAAGTCGTTATATTTAGTCCATCAACACGAGTGTTTCATAAATTGCTTGTATCCTCTGTACATATTTTTCTATACTGAAATTCCTTTCAGCATGTTTTCTGGCAGTATTTCCAATCTGCATATAGTTGTCAGGATTTCTTACAAGGTGTACAATCTTTTCAGATATGAGCTCTATTGCATCTTCTGGTAAAATGAAACCCGTCTCACCGTCCACAATCATATCAGCCGTGCTGCCGATTGACGTTCCAATGACCGGTTTCCCACATGCCATTGCCTCCGCGATAACACTACCAGCGGAAAGCGTTACCAATAGATCAAGTTCAGTCATAGCTTTTGGCATATCATTCCTATGACCCATAAAATAGACTACATCTTGAAGTTTATAGTCTAAGATCGAACGTCTGACTTCATTTTCATAAATCCGATGTCTGTTGGTGTCAGGAGACGAACCGATGATGTGAAAACGTACATTTTTACACTGCTGATTAACCTGTCTGGCAATCTCAATGAATGACTTCTGTCTTTTGAAAGGTTCTATTCTACCAACTATACCAACGACGAAAAGGTCTGAGTCTGATCTGCTTTGGATAGAATCAGGTTTGAACATGGACAGATCAACACAATTTGTAACAACTTCTATCTTTTGAGATGATATACCTGCATTTACAAGGGGTTTCTTACCCTGTTCTGAGATTGATATAAGTCGATCCATGAACTCACACTCGTACTTATCTACCTGTTTAGGTGTAAGTAGATTGGGGACATGTGATACTACGGGGATATCCAGTCTCCTTTTAATTCGATTGGCATAGGGGTTTAACCAAGAGTCAGCGGAATGTATGAGTTGTATATTATGTTTCTTGGCAAGATCTGTTAATCTGATTACAGTCAGATGTCGTGTCAGCAATGAAATAGTTCTTCGCCAAGGTGGGAGTTTCATAACAGATGTGCTGACATCGGCTCTCCTTAATTGATGGACATAAGGTCCCTCATGTGGACAGACTACGATGGGTTGAAATTTGGTCTTATTTAAGTTTGCCGTGAGATATAGGAGTTGTCTTTCGCCCCCACCGATAATTGATCGATAATGACTTAGGTAGAGTATAGGTATCATCTATCTTATCAGTAGGAGCGAAAACTTCAGGTTAAACAGCAAAATCGAGATGTTGGTCTCTGAAGACCTGACTAACGGATCTGTGTTGATGAACTCTTAGGATTGCTTCTGCAAGCAGTGGTGCGATAGAAAGGACTTTGATTTTCCCCTCAAGTTGTTTCTCTGCTGGTACTGGAACTGTGTTTGTGGTCACCACTTCTCGTATTGACTTATGCTCCAGTCTGTCTAATGCAGGTCCAACAAGTACGGCATGTGTGATGCTGACATAAGCAGGTTTTGCACCAGCTTCCGCCAATGCTTGGGCTTGTTCGAAGATACTACCGCCAGTTGCTATCTCATCGTCTATTACAATAGGCGTTTTATCTTTGACATCTCCGACAAGTTCAACAAATTTGACATCTTGTCCATCTTTGCCATTTCGGCGTTTGTGCATGATAGCTAACGGAAGTCTTAGGATATCGGTGTATTTTTCAGCGAGTTTCGCGCGTCCGACATCTGGTGCAACAATTACACCGTTTTCAATGTTCTTCTCGCGAAAGTAGTTTGTTAATGTCGTAACAGCTGTCAGATGGTCCATCGGGATATCAAAGAATCCCTGTATCTGGGGTACATGTAGGTCAATAGCCATGACACGACTTGCGCCTGCGGTAGTGAGGAGATCAGCCACCAGTTTTGCACTAATAGGTTCTCGTCCTGTTGTTTTGTGGTCTTGCCGCGCATAGCCAAAGTATGGGATAATTGCAGTAATCTGCTTGGCTGATGCTCGTTTCAGAGCATCAATAGTGATGAGGAGTTCCATTAAGTTCTCATTTGCAGGTTCACTTGTTGGTTGTATGATGTAGCTATCGGTTCCGCGAATGCTCTCTTCAATCTGTACGCGCGTTTCACTGTTTGGAAAAGTACCGATCGATATTTTTCCTAATTCTACGCCTAAAATTGAAGCGATATCTTTAGCCAATCCTGGATTCGCGCGTCCTGCAAACAGCCTGAAATCGTGTCGGACATGTTGGTCGTATGGTGGGGTCATGGACATGGACATGCTAAATCTCCTTAGTTTTCAAATGTGTTTACCTAAGTTGCCACCTTGTAGCACAATCTGTTAGATTGTGCCAGTGAAACGCAAACTAACAGTTTGCGCTACAAATATTGGTTAAAATTATAAGTTAGAACCCATTAGATTAAGGATTCACCTGTCATATCAGTCGGTTGTTGTAATCCGAGGAGACGAAGTGCTGTTGGAGCAATGTCAGCAAGTCTTCCTCCTGTTCTCAGTTGTTTGCCTTTATACTGATCATCAACGACAATGAGATCAACATCGTAAGTTGTGTGTGCGGTATGGATACCACCCGTTTCAGGATCAATCATCTGTTCACAATTCCCATGATCAGCAGTTACAATGAGTGCGCCGCCCTTTGCTAAAACAGCATTCACGATCTTTCCGACACCGTTATCAACGGCTTCAACAGCTTTTGTCGCTGCGGGGAGCGATCCTGTATGTCCCACCATATCCCCATTTGCATAGTTTAGAACCATCAGATCATACTTTTCAGTTGCGATGCGTCGCAACATTTCATCAGTCACACCAGGTGCAGACATCTCAGGTTTTTGATCATAGGTCGTTACATCGCGTGGTGATGCAATTATCTGTCTTTCTTCACCTCGGTAGGGTTCATCTATATAATCATTGAAGAAAAAAGTGACATGTGGAAACTTCTCTGTCTCGGCACACCGGAACTGTTTCATCCCAACTTCACTAAGGTACGCTCCGAGTGTATTTTGCATTTTTGGCGGTTTGGAAACAATCGCTTTGACCGGTAACCCCTGTTCATATTCAGTCATTGTAACAAAATTAACGCTCATTTTGCAATTCCGTTTAAAACCCATTTCTCGGACAACGCCATCTTTACCTTCAGCTCGGAATGGAAAGTTATCCAGACAGAAAGCCTTGGTGAGTTCACGGGGTCGGTCCCCACGGAAGTTATAGAATATTACTGCATCACCATCAGATATTCTTGGTAGTGGTTTCCCTTCGTTGTCAACAATTACGGTCGGTCTAATGAATTCATCACCTTTACGATTCTGATCATCAGGATCCTTATAATACGCACTGTATGCCGCTGTAGCATTTTTTACATGTGATCCAACACCCTCTGTCAATAATCTATATGCAGTCTCTACACGTTCCCATCTGTCATCACGGTCCATGGCGTAGAAACGACCAATGACTGATGCGATCTTCCCAATTCCGATCTCATCTAATTTTGCCTCAATCTGTTGGCAAAACTTTATCCCAAGATCAGGTTGACAATCTCGTCCATCACTAAAATTATGTATAAATACTTGATTAGCGTTTAATCCATTAGATTTAGCAATTGCAAGCAAACCGTAGAGATGTTCAAGTGAACTGTGGACACCTGCATCACTGGCTAACCCCATTAGATGTAAATTCGTTCCACTATGCTTTACTTGTGCCAACGTCTTCAAGAGGACTTCGTTCTTGTTGAATTCGCCAGAACGGATCATTGTGCTAATGCGAAGTAACTCCTGATTGACTATCCGTCCAGCACCTATATTCTGATGTCCGACTTCGCTGTTACCAATGACACCCGCAGGTAGACCGACATTTTCACCGGAAGTGTGAATTTGCACATGCGGATATGTTTTCCGCAACCAGTCATCTACGGGTGTTTTTGCCAAATGCACTGCATTTGATTCCTGATATTCAGGATATGGGTTATTGCCCCATCCATCTCTGATGATGAGAACGACAGGACGTTTCTGGTGGCTTGTCATAAACTTTCCTATATATTCGGTTACCAACCCTTTATTTTTCCCCAAGTTGTTGTAAGTTTTCCTTTTGCTTCAACATCTTGTGGGGTATCCATCACGCTCTGGATTTGTGATTCAGTGAGGACTTTATTATATATGCGGACTTCATCAATTTTCCCTGGGAACATATCGGAGGGGCGTCCGTAGTCATCACCACCAATCCAAAGATCTAAGTCTGAGGGTGTAATATCAGTGGGATTAGGTTTTTCACCTTCAAGTTTACCATTGACAAAGACTTGCAGTGTTTTACCGTCGAATGTCCCTGCAAAGTGATACCATTCACCGATTTTCCAGTCAATCGTTGATGATTCAGCAAATTCGTTGGTAGGTTTTACGAGGAAATCTATGCTTTTTTCCTTTCCAAAATCAAAGATGACGAAGATAGAATCGTTTTTTACCATGAGACGTCTGCTTGTTAGATCGTCATTTGGACTGAACCATGCCATCATTGTAATTTTATTCGTAAAATCTAATGCGTTGTTGTCATCGACTATCACGTAGTCATCCTCACCGTCAAATTCGAGTGCTGAATTGAATTTTCCTTCTACCCATTTCGGTGCACCTTCAAACGTGCCATCATGTCCATTTCCCGTCACATCAGTTACCGATTTACCAGCACCTTCATCAAAGGGTAAGAATACAACCAGTCCATCTTCAGCAACATTTGCTATACAAACATTGCTTATAGCTAAGAGTAGACACAGAAAGAGTACTAAACTAACTTTTGACATTTTTAATCTCCTTGAATGTTGTGTTCTGATTTGTATTATGGATTGCTGTTAATAGTATACCATGTTTTCTTATTGGGCGGGAATTAAAATACAGATATTGTTTGAGGTTATACCAATTCTATCTATTTCTATTTGTTGGGGAAAT
>VXOP01000239.1:19514-25050 GCA_009839975.1 Candidatus Poribacteria bacterium | reverse complement strand
GTTATATAGTTGTCCTAATTAGACCTGCAAAGTCTCACACAAATTGTTTATGAAATAGACAGAAGTTAAATGAACAAATTCAACACCCGTGTCTTAATTGTTGACGATCAAGACGAAATCCATATTGACTTTCAAGAAATATTAGGCGAAAAAAACAGGAAAGCTGCTTCTGATAATTTGGCAGATGTGTTTCTACCTGATAGTACTCAACCGAGTAAAAACTATCTACCTTCGTTTGAATTATCCCATGCCTCAAGCGGAGCTGAAGCGTATCAGATGGTCAAAGATGCGACAGAATCTAAGCAACCTTTCGCCGTTGCCTTTATTGACATCCGGATGCCCCCGGGTATAGATGGTGTAGAGACTATTCGTCGGATTAGAGAGTTTGAGAAGAACCTTGAAATTGTCATCATGACTGCTTACACGGATAAACCGCTGCATGAGATTGTAACGAATATGGAATTGCTCCACAAATTGCTCTATATTCGTAAACCCGCTGCCAGGGAGGAGATTCAGCAGATTACGCTTTCGCTTGTAGAGAAGTGGAACGTTGAACAGGAGTCCCGGAAGCACCAGCAGCTACTTGATCTGAGTTATCAACGGCTTAAAGCGGTTCTTGATGCGACAGGAGACGCTATCGGTGTATTGGATAGAGACAACCAGCTTTTGTTTGCGAATCAACAGTATTGTCAACTGTTTGATATATCTACTCAGGATTTTAAGCAACTGTCGCCAGAGGACCTTAATTCCCGCGTAGAATCACGATTTCGTAAAGTTGACACATCGGAAGTAGATCACATTATTGAACCCTTTGAGAATTCAACGGATGTCTTAGAAGTTGTTGAGGACACTGACCAGAACGAGCCGAGATTGTTTTATTCCTTAACAACCCCTCTTAATAAGAATGAGGATGAAATATCAGATAAAGTTGTAAGTTACCGAGACATGTCAAAAGATATTGAGATCCAACATATAGCAGCGGAGTTGCTTTCTCTACGTGCTGAACTTCAGAAAAACTACGCATTTGATGAAATCATTGGTAAAAGCAAAAAGATGCAGCAGTTGTTCACCCAGATTCAAACTGCAGCAGAAGGTACTATTAGTGTACTGATTCAAGGAGAAAGCGGGACAGGGAAAGAACTTGTTGCCAAATCAATACACTATAACAGTGCACGAAAAAACGGACCTTTCATTGCAGTCAATTGTGCTGCAATACCAGAGACATTGATTGAAAGCGAGTTGTTCGGTCATGAACGTGGTGCTTTCACTGGGGCAACCGAACGGCGAATCGGAAAATTTGAACAAGCGAACCATGGAACACTCTTTCTTGATGAGATCGGAGATATGGAGTTGACATTGCAGGTTAAGTTACTGCGTGTGCTGGAAGACCACCAGTTTCAGCGAGTCGGTGGAACAAGCACCATCTCTACTGATATACGTGTGCTGACAGCTACGAATCGAGATTTAACAGATGCAATTGATAGAGGTGACTTCAGGCCGGATCTGTTTTACCGTATTGCTGGGTTCCAAATTCACTTACCTCCTTTAAGAGAACGTTCCGAAGATATTGCTATTTTGGCAAATCACTTTTTGAAAAAATCCACTGCAACTTCTGGTAAATCCATTCGCGCCATTTCTACTGATGCTTTGCAAACTTTGATCCAATACGACTACCCTGGCAACGTCCGTGAATTAGAAAATGCGATTGAAAGTGCGGTTCTGGTTGAAACATCTGAATTGCTACAACGCCGTAGCCTACCGTTACATCTGCTACAAGCAAATCCACAAACCGATATAGCTGCACCAACAGATACCGGTATCATATTACCGCTTGACGAAGTTGAGCGAAGAACAATTCAACACGCGCTTGAAGTAATTGACAATAATGTTTCCCGTGCAGCGCGTGCGTTAGGTGTTGACAGATCCACATTGCATCGTAAATTGAAGAAATATCGCATACTTGATTAAGTGCGATTTCCTAATCGCACCCGACGCAAGTCAACAGGTGTTGCAATATGCCACACCTGTTGCTTTTTGCAACACAACACGGTTATACCTTGTCATATCAAGGCTTCCTTCCGCACTACCCCATCAAACGTGTTGCATTTTGACACAATCAGCGAAAAGGCAACGCTAAGTCTCACGTCACATTCTTGTCCCCATTTATCTCCTGTTTTTCTAAATTTTCAACTGCGGAATATTGAATATCATGGGAGGGTTCTCTGTACTCGGTGACATTAGACAGGACATGGGTGCAGAGACCTATTCCTATAGTAGAAAACGCATTGCATGCTACATTAATTGAACCCATCTGACACAGCAACCTACACCCCTAATTCCACAATTTACACATTTGGCACATTTCTTGCCTAATACCCTGTGTCAAGCCAGTTAACATATTTCTGGCCGATTCCCGATGTATTTCACCATAGATTAATTAGAATTGACACAAGACAAGTATTGTATTTAAATGAACAAAGGAGAGAAAATGTCATTTACAATTCGTAAAATTTTCAGTACTGTTTTATTCACCGTTTGTATAGTTTTCGGTGTAGAACATCTAAGTTTTGGACAGCAAGGCAGCCTTTCAACTCAAGGAATTACCCCAGTTGGTGAACGCACACCACAGGTGCGCGATGCACTTGTTATGGCAACGGGGAGAAATGCTGCAGATATTTACGAAATCCATCTCAGAAAAGTTACAAATCTTGATTTAAGCGATCAGTCAATCACATCCCTCAAATCCGGTGATTTTTCCGGTCTCACCGCACTCACACATCTCAACCTGGAGGGCAACGAACTACAGAGCCTACCCGCAGGTGTTTTTACTGGTTTGATGGCATTGGAGACATTAAGATTAGATAGAAACAGAATTGAGCCTTTACCGATTACCATATCACTCCAAAAGGTCGCAGGAAGCCAGTTCAAAGCGATGGTTCAGACGGGAGCATTATTTGATATTGTCATCCCGATAAACGTTAACAGTGGAAGGATCAGTGACGGTGCGACGCAGGTTATCATTCCAAAAGGTAGTGTTGAAAGCCGGATTTTCACGGTATCCCGTTTGCCGAACACGAGAGCTGCCGTCACTGTGGAAATCGGGACATTGCCAGAGTGCCCAATAGGATACTCCGGTTGTGTCCTTACAGCATCTGATGTGATTCCGTTAGAACTCATAAAGAAAATCAACTCACCCCCAATATTCAAGGAAGGTTGGCTTACCACCCGTGTTGTGATGGATAGGAATTTTGTCGGTGCCCCCCTCGGCAAACCTATTACGGCTATAGATGTAGATGGAGACACATTGACGTACACCCTGAGTGGCATTGATGCTCAGGCATTTACACTGGATGGTGAAGGGTACTTGAAAACCAGAACCCTACTGGACAGCACACATAAGAGCATTTACACTGTGAGAGTTACCGCTTCCGACGATATTGATACGGATGTTATTACTGTCGTTATTACTTTAGCGGATGCTAACAACCCCTTCAAACTTCCTAATTTTATCCCGGTCATTGAACGTACACCACAGGTACGTGATGCCATTGTTTCTGCGTTATCGGATATTCGTGATGCCGATGATGTGACCTTAGCACACCTCGCCACAATTAGAAGTCTTAATCTACGTGGCAGAGGCATTTCAGAACTAAAATCGGGTGATTTTTCTGGTCTCGTCGCGCTCACAGATCTTAACCTACACGGTAACTATCTATCAACTCTTCCCGATGGTATTTTTAATGACTTACCTGCACTAAGAACGTTACGTCTCGGGCGTAATGTGACTGATCAGATGATTTTGCCTGTCCAACTCCTACAGGTAGGTGATGATCAATACAAGGCTGTGGTGCCAACGGGTGCCCCGTTTGATATGTCCTTACCGGTGAGCGTCACAAACGGTATTATGAGTGATGGCCCATCACCGCTTATGATTTCGAAGGGTAGCAGGGAAAGCGACATATTCAGTGTTGCGTGTCCACTCGGCAGGCCGATATCCCCCACCGTTGCTCTCAACATTCTTCCAAAAATACCACGAAATCACTATGGGTATATATTCGCTCAATCTACCGTCTATAACCGTACCCCAGAGGTGGCAAAGGCAATTACAGCCGCAGTTCCAGGGATAACTGACCCGCGTTATGTAACGGATCTGCACCTTGTAACAATTTCAAACCTATCTCTGAATTACGGCACAATCACATCCCTCAAAACAAGTGATTTTGCTGGATTGTTTGCACTAAAGACTCTCTCTTTGAATGACAATGATCTCTCAAGTTTACCAGATAATATATTTGATGGATTATTGTCTCTGACACATCTTGACCTATCCGGGAACGAATTCACGGGATTATCTCCCAGAACTTTTGAGGAGTTGCCATATCTCAGTTCTCTGCATCTGGGAACAAATAAACTGACGTATCTGTCGGAAGGCATGTTTGACAATATAACAGAATTGGAACGTCTTCACATGGATGGGAATTTAGTTGACCCATTACAACTTTGGGTGACACTTGAAAAAGTAGAAGATGGACAATTCAAGGTAGTAATTCCAACAGGTATACCGTTTGATATTGATGTGCCACTTATTATCAAGAATGGGAAAATGGCACATAGTGGAAACATTATCGGACTTTCAGCAGGTGCAGTGGAGAGTTATCCAATCACAGTAACACGTAACGACGGTATGACAGATGCTGTCACGGTTGACATCGGCACATTACCAAGCCAACCACTATTTCACACTGGTTACGTTCTTGTGAAATCTGATACACTCCGATTGGAAGTAATGGAATCCATAAAATTACCTCCCGTTTTCACGGAAGGGGAAACCACCGTCCGCACAGTGCCAGAAAACACGTCTGCGGGGATTAACATCGGTGCTCCCATCACTGCGACCGATCCTAACACCGATGATAGACTCATCTACACCCTTGGTGGTCCTGATGCGTCTTCCTTTAATATTGATAGCCAAACTGGGCAGCTCAAAACTAAGACACCCCTTGACTATGAAACAAGGGATATCTATACCGGTATTGTCAACGTTTCTGATGGGAATACAGGCAACGTATCCATTACCGTCACGATTAATGTTTCCAATGTAAACGAAGTTTCAGTATTTACGGAGGGAAGTAGTATCACACGCACAATTGCTGAAAACACGGACAGCGGTACCAATATTGGCAATCCCATCACTGCAATGGATCCTGATGGTGATACACTCACATACAGCCTCGGTGGCCCCGATGCAAATGCGTTTTACATTGATAGCAATACCGCACAGCTCCAGACCAGTGCTGCACTTGATTATGAGGGAAAAGCCAGCTATACTGCTACAATCACTGCCACTGATGGCAAAGGGGGAACCGCATCCGCAAACATAACAATCAATATCACTGATATTGATGAACAACCCGTCATTGAAACACCTGATCCTATCAGTGAACAACCAGAAAACAGTGCGCCTGTCTTCACAGAGGGAAGCAGCACAACACGGTCTATTGCTGAGAACACAGATAGCGGCATAAACATTGGTAGT
>VXOP01000239.1:0-19504 GCA_009839975.1 Candidatus Poribacteria bacterium | reverse complement strand
CAGCACAACACGGTCTATTGCTGAGAACACAGATAGCGGCATAAACATTGGTAGTCCCATCGATGCAACGGATGCGGATGACGATACACTCACATACAGTCTCGGTGGCAATGATGCAGCTGCGTTTAGTATCAATAGCAGCACTAGTCAGTTGAAGACAAACGCCGCACTTGACTATGAGAAAAAGAACTCCTATAGCGTCACAATCACAGCCGATGATGGCAACGGGGGCAGCGCATCTATTACAGTCACAATTAATATCACCGATATTGATGAACAATTGGTCATCGAAACACCTGCTCCTGTCAGTGAACAACGAGAAAACAGAGCACCTGTCTTCACAGCAGGGAACAGCACAACACGGTCTATTGCTGAGAACACAGATAGCGGCATAAACATTGGTAGTCCCATCGATGCAACGGATGCGGATGACGATACACTCACATACAGTCTCGGTGGCAATGATGCAGCTGCGTTTAGTATCAATAGCAGCACTAGTCAGTTGAAGACAAACGCCGCACTTGACTATGAGAAAAAGAACTCCTATAGCGTCACGATTACTGCTAATGATGGAAATGGTGGAACAGCATCCATTGATGTCACAGTAAATATCACAAACGTAAACGAGGCACCTGTGTTCACCGATGGGAGCAGCACGACCCGATCAGTTACTGAAAACAAGAGTCCAGGTGTCAATATCGGCACACCTGTTTCTGCGGTTGACCCAGATGGTGATACACTCACATATAGCCTCGGCGGCACTGATGAAAGCACATTTAGTATTGTGCAAAAAACCGGACAGTTGTGGCCCTGGCAGTCGTTTGACTATGAGACAAAGTCCAGTTATAGCGTCACGATTACTGCTAATGATGGAAATGGTGGAACAGCATCCATTGATGTCACAGTAAATATCACAAACGTAAACGAGGCACCTGTGTTCACCGACGGGAGCAGCACAACACGGTCTGTTGTTGAATATACAGAGAGCTCTCAGAATATTGGCACACCTGTTGCTGCGACTGACCCGGATGAGGATACGCTCACATACAGTCTCGGTGGCACCGATGCAGATTCCTTTAGTATCAATAGCACAACCGGACAGCTACTGACAGATGATGTGCTTAGTTATCAGACAAAGTCCAGTTATAGCGTCACTATTACAGTAACTGATGGGAATGGCGGCAGTGCATCTATTGATGTTACTATCAATGTTGTTTCCATCAATAATAATAAGAATCTACGGGGAGGCCAAGGTGGTAGTAGTGAAGATCCCCCAAACAGTGCGCCTGTCTTCACAGCAGGGAACAGCACAACACGTTCTATTGCTGAAAATACAGCCAGCAATGTCAATATCGGTACACCTGTTGCTGCGACTGATGCGGATGAGGATACACTCACTTATAGCCTCAGTGATACCGATGCGACTTCGTTTAGTATTAGTACCACAACCGGACAACTAAAGACTAGTGCCGCGCTTGACTTTGAGACAAAACCCAGCTATAGCGTCACGATTACTGCTAATGATGGTAATGGTGGCAGTGCAACTATTACGGTTACGATTAATGTCACAGACGTAGTCGAAATCGTCTTCAGCGATGGCAGCAGCACTACTCGGTCTATTGCTGAAAACTCAAACACAGATACCAATATCGGTACGCCTGTTTCAGCAACTCACCCTAATGGGGATACACTCACATACAGCCTCAGCGGCACCGATGCGACTTCCTTTAGTATTCGTAGCACAACCGGACAGCTGCAAATCAGTGCTGCACTTGACTATGAGACAAAATCCAGTTATAGCGTTACTGTCACTGCCGCGGATAGCAATGGTAACAGCGCGTCTATTCCTGTCACGATTAGTGTTACTAATCTAAATGACAACGCGCCTGTCTTCACAGATGGGGACAGCACGTCCCGAGCGATTGGTATGAACAAGCCTCGCAACACCCCCATAGGTAGTGCAGTCTCAGCGACTGATGCGGATGGAGATACACTTACATATAGTCTAAGTGGTACCCATGCAAGCAAATTTAGTTTTGATAGAAATACCGGACAGTTAAAGATTCGTCACAGTTTTAATGATGGGATCAAGGTCACAATAGGGGTTTCTGATGGCATCTATACAGATAGCATTACAGTCACGGTCAATGTTGACATCACCCCTAAATTTAATGACGGGAGCAGCACCACCCGATCGGTTGCTGAAAACTCACCTGCCCACACTAACGTTGGTAGTCCGATCACTGCCACCGATCCGTCGGGTCAGACACTCACTTATGAGTTCTCTCCTGAAGGGTTAACCTTAGCAGAGCAAGTCGCAGCTTCATTTCTTTTTTATATTGATAGCGAAACCGGACAGATAAAAACAAGGAATGAACTTAACTATGAAGCACATTCCAGCCATCGCTTAAAAGTTAAAGTCTCTAATGGGTATGCTCCGAGGTTTGCGCGTGGCAGCGCTATTATTACCGTTACAGTAAATGTAATAGACGTAGCCGAATCGCCAGCGTCTCAGCAGTCTCCTCCAAAAACGGAACTATTAGCCAACTATCCGAACCCGTTTAACCCGGAGACATGGATCCCGTATCAGTTATCAGAGTCCGCTAAAGTTACGGTGACAATCTATAGTGTCAAAGGTGAGATGGTTCGGCAATTCGCGTTGGGACATCAAGCTGCAGGGGACTACCGTAGCAGAGCTCGGGCACTCCATTGGGATGGCAAAAATCAATTCGGTGAGAAGGTCTCAACAGGTGTCTATTTCTATCGGTTTACTGCTGGAGACTTTTCTGCAACGCGACGGATGTTGATTATCAAGTAATCTGTTCTAAACGGATAAACATTGTAGGGGAAAGGTTGTTTAAACCTTTCCCCTATTTAATTTATGGATGGGGTAAATAGGGGCGATTAGGAAATCGCACCTACCAGCCTGGGGTATTATGGGTGCGATTAGGAAATCACACCTACCGGCTTGTTGACACTCCCAACAATTTGTGCTATGCTGTCCTCACAGTAATCAAACCTGTTTGATGATTTCAAAGTTATTATCAGAGGATTCTTATGCAATTCAGACACTATCTGCTTACGATGCCAATATTTTTCAGTTTTCTGTAGAACGAAAGGTGGCATTTTATGAAAAGAGCCATTAACGTATTCGTGTTCATAATGATAGGTCTCTTCCTCAGTTGTGGTTCAGATTCTGAGGATCGCGATATGATAGAATCCGAGCTTGTGCAATTCATATCTGCTAAGCCTGAAAGCGGGAGTCCCCTCCATTTCAACGAATCTGTTACGGTCTTTTTCAATCGCGTTCCAGATGACCTGACTGTAGAACCTGGAATGCTCAATAACCTCAGACCGGTCACTATTACAGGACCTTTTCCTATTGGTAAATTCAACATAGAACTAACCTGGCAAGATGGCACACAAACTCTGGAATATATTGGTGTTCCAGAAGGCATGGTCATGATTCAGGGAGGCACGTTTCAAATGGGGAGCGATTCAGAAATGGCTGCTGAAGATGAACAACCTATTCACACCGTTTTTGTAGATTCATTTTTGATGGATACCCATGAGGTGACAGCAGGTGAATATAAACAGTTTGTCCGAGAAACAGGACATCGTGAACCTGAGAAGGGATATCCAACTGACAAGTATCCAATTGTTTATGTAAGTTGGCACGATGCAATGGCGTATGCGAAATGGACAGGTAAACGTTTACCAACTGAAGCAGAATGGGAGTACGCAGCACGCGGTGGTTTGGAAGGACGGCAATATCCATGGGGTAATACTCCCCCAGACGGTACACAGTGTAACTTTGCAGATAAACATCTCACACAATTTTGGTGGGCAGATCCGAAAGTTGATGACGGATACACAGGCACTGCTCCTGTTGGTAGTTATCCTGAAAATGGATACGGTCTGTTTGATATGGCGGGTAACGTTTTGGAATGGTGCCTTGATGAATACGATGCAAATTTCTATACTGCGTCTCAAGGAGCAAATCCCATTTCTGGCGCAAACACACCACAAGCGATAAGCGATAACTATAAAGCAATTGAAACTATCCGTGTGTTACGCGGCGGGTCTTGGATTGTTAATTCAGCAGGTGTACGCAGTAGTACTCGCTTCACACTCACACCTGAAAGCGTACACGACACCGTTGGATTCCGGTGTGTCATAAATTTAGAAGTTGTAGAATAGGTAGAACGGTATATTTGTGTACCAGTTAAGGGATCTTAATTATTTTTTCTGACAAACAAATAATGGAGTATGATGAAAACAGCATTAATTCTCTGTTTATTTTTGATAACAATATCACCTATTGCTTTTCTTCCGCACACCGCTTCAGCGGAATCTACAAATCTCCATCTGTTGGATGGTGTACAGTTTGGAAGCGTAGCTTTCAGTCCTGATGGTCAGGCACTGGCAGGTAGTGGTCCTGATAATATTGTTCGTCTGTGGGATGTGCATACAGGTGTTGAAAAACGCAGATTCATAGGACATACAAGGGAAGTCCCCAGTGTGGTCTTTAGTCCCGACAGTCAGATAATGGCAAGTGGTAGTTATGATAACACTGTCCGTTTGTGGGATATGCATACAGGGGTTGAAATACATAGACTCACTGGTCATACGAGTGGAATCATTAAGGTTGTTTTCAGTCCTGATGGTAAGATGCTCGCAAGTAGCAGTTATGACACTACTGTCCGTTTGTGGGATATTCATACAGGTGATGAAAGACACAGTCTCATTGGCCATACGTCTCAGGTTGATACTGTGATTTTCAGTCCTGACGGTCAAACACTGGCAAGTGCAAGTCTGGACGTGCGTTTATGGGATGTTCAAACAGGTATTGAAAAGCACACATTCACTGGTCATACGCATCGTGTGAATAGCATAGATTTCAGTCCTGATGGACAGACAATTGCCAGTTGTAGTTTTGATGAAATTATCTATCTATGGGATGTAGAAAGCGGTATTGAAAAACGGAGGTTTATTGGACATGAGGGATGGGTTTTAAGTCTAAGTTTTAGTCCTGATGGTCAGACGTTGGCAAGTGGAAGTGATGATGGCATCCGTTTCTGGGACGTAGAAAGTGGTGCAAAACGTAGTCTCACCGGTTATATGAATGCGGTCTTTGGCGTGGCTTTCAGTCCTGATGGCCAAACGTTAGCAGGTGCTGGTTTGATGGGTAATGTTTCTCTGTGGGATGTGCATTCAGGTGCTGAAAAACAGAGACTTACAGGACATATAGGTTTGGTTAGAGACATGGTTTTCAGTCCTGACGGTACGATGATAGCCAGCACTGATGATGAACGCACTTTGCTGTTATGGAAATTGTCTCAAACAGTTTTGCCACAGGATACTCGTCCAAATATACGAATGATCTACTTTGTTCCCAGAGACCGCGATCCCCAGCAGGACATAGACGAAAAGATGGATCGGTTGATCAAGGACGTGCAGCAGTTCTACGCAGACCGAATGGAGGCACACGGATTCGGCAGGAAAAGCTTTCAATTTGAAACTGATGCAAATGGAAATGCTGTCGTACATCACATTGTTGGACGAAATTCGAACTCGTATTACAATAATCTAACTAACACTTGGGATGTGTGGAAAGAAATCGGTGAACAATTTGACGTGTCAGAAAACATGTATTATCTCGCTGCCATAGATATGAGTAGTGAAATTCTAAATGGGGGTAGTGCGTGTGGTTTAGGTGTGGGTGGATATGCACTCATGCCTGCCTCAGGACGTTGTTTTAACTTAGGTGTGGCTGCCCATGAACTTGGACACGCCTTTGGACTGTACCACGATTTTCGTGGTGGTTCTTATCTGATGTCTTATAATGATCATAGTGACGGTATCTCTAAATGTGCTGCTGAATGGTTGAATGTCCACCGAGCTTTTAACACTGAACAAACCGTCTTTAATGAACGGTCATCAGCTAAAATGCTGTCTCCGAGTCTTGCAGCTCCACCCAATGCGATCCGCTTACGATTTGAGATAACAGACCCTGACGGAATTCATCAGGCGCAGCTACTGACACCAACAGTCTATACGAAAGCATCCCTTGGCCATCCTGAAATTCTTACCTGTCAACAATTAAACGGAAACACAAGCAGCACCATTGAATTCATCACTACAGGATTAGCCGTAACAAGTGAGTCTGTAAGTCTTCATATTATAGATGTGCAAGGAAACATCTGGAGGAGTAAACCTTTTCCAATTGATGTTTCTGCCCTGTTACCTCCGCCAGAAGTCGTATCCATCTCAGATCCGCAATTAGCATCGGTACTCCGAAATGCATTGGGTTTACCCCAAAACGCTTCCTTAACACAATTGTCAATAGCCAACATAAGGGAACTAAATGGTCCCAGTAGACATATAGAGGACCTTACAGGTTTGGAACATGCAACGAATTTGGTGCGCCTTGATCTTGGCGATAACAAGATTGCAGATATATCGGCACTTACTGAACTGACACAACTTTTAAAGCTACAACTTTGGGATAACAACATCAGTGATATTTCACCACTGGCTGAACTGACACAACTTACCATGTTGAATCTGAACGGTAATAACTTTACAGATATTTCACCACTGGCTGAACTGACACAACTTACCACATTGGAACTTGTCAGGAACAACCTCAGAGATATTTCACCACTGGCTGAACTGACACAATTGACCACATTAGAACTTAGCGGTAATGAGATTACAGATATTTCACCACTGACTGAACTGACACAGCTTACTAAATTAAGACTCTTCGGTAATAACATCAGAGATATTTCACCATTAGTCAATTTAAACCTAACAAGTTTAGAAATTAGAGGTAATCCTCTTAGTAATGAATCTATTCGTGTACATATTCCTGCAATGCAAGCCAAAGGTGTTTTAGTGTATTTTGATTACATCATACAATCGGATGACAACAATACGCCAGAAACCGCCACCCAACTCACTTTAAATACTTCACTTACTGAAGAGATATACCCTGGAGATGACATAGACTACTTCAGCGTTGAAGTCGAACAACCCGGTCAACTCAAACTGTGGACAACTGGCAGTCTTGATACTATCGGGAAGTTGGAAAATAGTGAAGGGGACATCTTACATTCAGATGACGATGATGGGGAAGATGCCAATTTTAGCATAGTATTTGATGCCTCATCAGGTACTTACTACCTCCGTGTTGAAAGCAATGAGAGAATAACCGGAGATTATACTCTTTACTCGGAATTTGAGAAAACCTTTAGAGCAGAAGATGTCAACAGGGATGGTGTCATTGATGTAGAGGATTTGATACTGGTTGCTGCAAGTTTCGGTACTGCACCTGCCCCCGGGGTATTACCGAACACGGATGTCAACGGGGATGGTAAAATCAATAATGAAGATACGCTCTTAGTCTTAGCAGCATTAGAGGCGCAAGCAACAGCAGATGCACCTATTGCTACATCAAAAACTGAAACCCTACAACGATATATTGATGCTGCGAAGCAACTTAACAGAACAAACGTAGACTTTCAAAATGGGATTGTTGTGCTTGACCACCTGTTAGCAACCTGGCACGAGTCTGAAGCCGTTCCAGAGATAACAGTACTATTACCGAACTATCCCAACCCATTCAATCCAGAAACGTGGATACCGTATCAACTGGCTACCTCTTCAGATGTTAGTATTGCCATCTATGCAACTGATGGCAAGTTGATACGAACATTAGACTTAGGACACCGAGCTATTGGCATCTATCAGCATAGGAGTCGTGCGGCGTATTGGGATGGTAAAAACGCACAAGGTGAGGTCGTTGCAAGCGGCGTGTATTTCTATACATTTACTGCTGGTAAATACACCGCTACACGGAAGATGTTGATACGGAAATAGTCTAGTCGACTGTTCAATATCTTAAAACCTTTATCTCTCCCCATGTAACTGCAAGTTTCTCTTGAGGACTGACAGCAAGTCCCTGTGAATTGTAGTTACGTAAGATTTCATTGTCTGTCAACACGCGATTATAGATGCCTACCTCATCAATCAGTCCTTCAAAATATCTCCGTGTGGTTTCACCGATTCTGACAGATGCACCAATGAACAGTGGAGATTCTGTTGTAACATCTGTACCTTCAGAGGGACCTCCCTCAGCATCAAGTTTTCCATCAATATAGATACGAGTCGCATCCGATCTGTCTGCAATAAAGAGAACATGATGCCATTTTCCATCTACAACATCACCGACAGAATTAAAGTCTATTTTGGGACCACCACCGGATTCATTTGCTATGGTCACCTGTATCTGAGTCGACACTATTTTCCAGAGGATCCTGGCGTTGCCGCCTCCATCTCCCTTGCTTATAATTGTAGACTGTTCGCCTCCTAAAGCGGGTGGTTCGTCTACTTTGATCCATGCCATCATAGAGAAATCTTGGTCATCACCAAAATCAAGGCTGCCGTTAGTGGGGGATTCAACATCAATCACATCCGGATCCCCACCGAATTCAAACGCTTGTCCGATTTTACCTTTAACATGCTTCAGTGCACCTACAGTTGTTCCATCATTTCCGCCAACAAGATCAATTACCGTATTGCCTTTAACATCAGGTGCATCAAAACTCCAGTAACTAATCAGACCATCTTCAACAACTTGACACTTAACGGAATTCACATACAAAACCGAGATAGCTACAATCAGAATTAGACATCCTCTTGCCTTCATTTTTCCACTCCTGAATTACTTTGAAAAAATTACGGCACACGGCGTGTGCCTACTACTATTAAGCACATCTTATGTAATATTAAATCTATATGCACACTTCAGTACATTGAAATTATAGCATTAATTGTGGAAAATGTGCTCTTTTTTTAACAGACTCAAAAAGATTGTAAAAATGAGATTATCGTGGTAAGATAATACAAGCATCTGTGGTAAAAAGACGAACATCAAAGTTATTTGGAGAGATCATGCGTGAAAGTAGATTGGATCAATGGATTGGTAGAAACCAATTGAGTTCTGACTTAATAGAGAACAACAGATTCTTAAAAGCTGCGAGTCTCTTTGCAGATACAGCCATAGAATACGGGAGAGATAGATATAGCGGCAAAAATATGCCTCTATTTGCTGACTGCCTTCACATAGACTATATGAAGGCACCAAGGTCTAAGACTTCTTATAAATCAGGCACCGAACCTAAACCGACAGTGTGGAGTTTCTTTCAGAATCAACAGAACTTGATGCGGTTGCTGGCATCCTTAAGCCAGTTCACTGGAGATGGTAAGTATGTCTATGCTGCAGGAGAAGCCGCAGAATACATGTTCAACAACTACTGGTATCCAGAGAGTGGCGTTCTGCATTGGGGCGGACACGGTTATGTGGACCTGGTAACCGGTAATCGGTACGGTATGAAGGGTGTCGTCCACGAAATAGAGGACGTATACCCTTACTGGGAACTGCTGAAAGCCGTGGATCCTGACAGGGGTGAGATGCTGATGAAAGGCATTTGGGAAGTAAATATGAAGGATTGGGATGCTCTACACTACAACCGACACGGCGATTTCAGAAAACAGGTTGATCATGCAAACACCTGGAACAGACCTTGGAACGGATACCAAGAACCGAAAATCAGTGGAGACCTCTCGTTTATCAGTGTGGCACTGGATCTGGCTTATGCAGCTTACAGCTTAGGTTACCAAAAATATGAAGAGGCACCACGGATGTGGGCGGAACGTCTCTTAAATCTGATTATAAAGCAGCGTGATCCAGAGACAGGTATTTGGCCTAATCTGGTTCATCCGCAAAGTGCGAAACGTGGGTTGAACGTATTTGGCAGAAAATATCCACAGGCAACTGAACCGAGGGTCTATGTAGGCAATCAGTTAAACCATACCATTACACAGATGATGGGTATGCTTACCATCGTAGAAAATGCACAGAAGTACGGTCGCGTTGGTGAAATGTCGCATATCAAAAAAGCAGTTGAACAACATATTATCGGTTTCCTCAACGTCTCCTACGCCCCTAACAATAATACATTGAAAAGCATCGTTATTGACGGGACAGATCTCACAGATTTTCGGATACAGGGACCATTCCGGGATGCCAAGCTATACTTTGGTGCGAAAGAAGGTGGTGCTTTTCTACCTCAGAATATCACGCCACTCTTTACCGCCGTTTGTGCGCGTGGGTATCGGGTTTCTGAAGGTAGAAGCGAGTTCAGAGACTATCTACGCACGCTGTTTAGTGCAGTCGGGATCGGAGACATCGGTGCTGACAAAGCCTCACTTCCTGCGCTGAATTTTGAGACAACTGCCTTAGAACCTGCTTATATCTTCGCGTTGGTTGATCTGTATCGGATAGAACCGAAGGCAGAATTTCTGAGGATGGCTGAGCGAATAGGTGACAACCTACTGCAAGACAGACAACACACCGATAGTGGTCTCTTCACGCTTGAAGATGACTTCGTATTTCATAGTAAGGTCATGGATAAACCGGAACTACAGGAGGGACATGAAGGGAAAACCGTGGCTGAACTTCTTCAGGACAGTCATAGAACCGCGAATCTTGATGCGATGGAACCGTTGGCACTGCTTAGCATCTATGCTGCACAAACCGGACAGTTTAACATCATACCGGAATGGACTGCGGGTGGACTTTACCTGAAAGTGAGTAGTGTTGGACATATTGTTAGCAAAGAGATGCAGCTCTGGTTTGATAAGCCAGCACTCAAACAATTCTATAAGGATAGTAATATCAACTGTACTTGGGATATTTATGAAGATTGAGACAGACAGGTTTTTCATGAATCGCTTGAAATCGACACAATTTTCAGTTACAATTTAACGTATCCTTCAAATTATGGATCTATTTTTGGCAGTCGGGAATCGGAGTTCCCTCCTATCTTCTGGTGATGTCCAATTTATTCTGAAATCTACCATAATTAAGCATAACCCGCTCGATTTTTCTGAGCAATAACTAATATAGGATCATTCAATAAAGGAGTTTTTTATTATGAAAAAAACACAATTATCCATATTTATCGCACTATTTTTCAGTTTAATCCTCTATCAACCCAACATTTTCGCCCAGGATTCACCACAGTGGCATCTTCCTGAAGGTGCAACGAAACGTCTGGGAAAAGGTTGGCTATATGAAATTCAATACTCACCAGATGGAACCCGGTTGGCTGCAGGCGGAACACTTGGCGTTTGGATTTATGACACAGTAACCGACAAAGAAATTACGTTATTAGATGGATTTGGATGGGGTGTTTCAGCCATTACCTATTCCCCCAAAGGAGACATCTTGGCAAGTGGAAGCGCAAGCGGAACCATTCGTCTCTGGGATACGGAAACAGGTGAAGTCCTTCATACCCTGGACCGACATTGGCGGAGTGTCCGTAGTCTCGTTTATAGTCCTGATGGGTCCATGCTTGCAAGTGCAAGTAGAGATAGAACCGTGCGGTTGTGGAATTCTCAAACCGGAGAACTTCTGCACACACTGCGTGGACATACAGATGGTCTCAACACTGTTGCTTTCAGTGCTGATGGCGGCACCGTTTTTAGTGGAGGTAGAGACGATACTATCAGAATTTGGGATGCTACCACTGGAGAGCCACTGAAAACTCTCGAAGAACATAGAGATAATGTTTCAAGTGTTGTGGTAAGTCCAGATGGGAAAACCCTTGCAAGCGGAGATTTGAACGCAATTATCTATCTGTGGGATACTGCAACATGGACAATCAAACAGACACTTCTCGGACATACGTCTTATATCTATGACCTAAAATTCAGCCCGGACGGAAGTATTCTGGCGAGTGCAAGTGAAGACGATACCGTCCGTGTGTGGGATGCAGTTTCAGGTGATCATTTATACACGATCAGTGATCATACTGCTGATGTTTTTGGACTCGCGTTCACGCCAGATGGTTCGGTACTTACCAGTGGTGGATGGGATGCTTCCATCCGTTCATGGGACGCTGTCACAGGTACACACCTAAAAACTATCACGGGACATACTGATGCCGTTGCGAGTGTTACCTATAGTGCTGATGGTAAAATCCTTGCTACCCGGAGTTGGGATAAAACCATCAGACTCTGGGATGCTGATACTGGGCAACTACGGCATGTCCTCATCGGGCATCAAGATGATGTTGATGTTGTTGTGTTTAGTCCAGATGGTAAAACCCTTGCCAGTGGTAGCCAAGATAATACCGTCCGTTTATGGGATGCTATCACAGGTAAACATATAAAAACGCTTAGAGGACATTATTCCTATCTGATTAGTCTTGCGTTCAGTCCGGATGGAAGACTACTTGCAAGTGGCAGTGAGGACGATAGTATCCGTTTATGGCATGTTGCCACGGGTCGCTATCTTGGAGGTTTATGGGAACATGAAGCTGGTGTTGAAACGCTTGCGTTTAGTCCGGATGGTACAATGCTCGCCAGTGGTAGTCGTGACGATAGGATCATCTTGTGGGATCTCAGAACAGGTGATGCTATACATACTATTAGCGAACATGAAGACGATGTTTGGGCAGTTGCATTCAATCCGGATGGAACAAAACTGGCAAGTGGTGGTGGCGACACAGTATCTTTATGGGATGTCGCTACAGCGGAACTTCTTCAGACATTTCGTAGACCAATTGATTTTGAAATTCCGGTAGATGCCCCCGAAGAATTGACAGGTGACGTACCAACGGACCTTCCTGCAAATGCCACAAGTATAGTCTTCAGTCCTGATGGTAAAGTTCTTGTCAGTGGAAGTTACGACAGAACCATCCGCTTATGGGACATTGCCACTGGCGAACAGCTCAGGACCCTTGAAGGGCATACCTATTATATTACGAGTGTCGCAGTTAGTCCGGATGGCACCACGATTGCAAGTGGAAGCGTTGATGGCACTGTCATCCTATGGGCATTCCCACTCCCTATGAGCGTAGAACAAGTTCTCACAGTACTCGCAGATGTGAACAAGGACGGCACTTTAAATGTCCTGGATGTGGTGCTCGTTGCCTCAAGTTTTGGCGTTTCCGGTGAGAGTCCTGCTGATCTGAATGGCGATGGTGTTGTGAACCTTTTGGACCTCTATCTGATTGCAAATGTGTTGCAGAATGTAGACGCAGCACCTGCTGGACAGTCGTTTTCAAAAGAACAACTCACCGCCGCACTGATACAGGAATGGTTAACGCTTGCTAAGCAAGCCACGGCACAAATCAGCCATACCTCAAACGTGGACATGCTTTCATATCAACATGGTATTCAGGTGTTGGAACATATTCTGCAAGACTTGATTCCCAATGAGACAACACTGTTTGCTAACTACCCGAATCCATTCAACCCGGAGACGTGGATCCCGTATCACTTAGCGACACCTGCAGAGGTCAAACTGACCATCTACGCTGCAGATGGAAAAGTCGTACGCACCTTGACATTGGGACATCAACCTATTGGTATCTATCAGAGCAAAAGTCGCGCTGCGTATTGGGATGGCAAAAATGAAGTTGGTGAAACCGTAACAAGTGGAATCTATTTCTACACTTTATCCGCTGGAGATTTTTCTGCAACGCGTAAAATGTTGATACGAAAATAGGTAGTATCTCTTGTCTGAATTGTGAATTAGAGCGAGAACGCGGTTTATACGGATGGAAAGGACTTTAAAGTGTCCAACCGTGAGGAGGGGTTTAGCAGGTGAAGATTAAGTCATAAATTGGGTAATACGCGGGCGGGGTCATTATACATAATGGGCCGCCTCTACGAAGCCTTACTCCTATAATGAGTCTTATTAGTAGAATTACCTGATTATTTATTTAATCTTCATGTGCCAAATTTCTTTCCGCGTTTCTCGTTCTTTCCGCACCTACTGGCCTGCAAAAACTGAGTAGAAAAAGCACTTGCTGCCTTTATCATTTCTCAGTTATAATTAGCGAAAGAAGTCTCCACGGTTTAAGTATTAACAATATTCTCATGTATTTGCCAAAAGGATAAACACCGATTACAGACTATACACATGAACGGAAAATATCTTCTGTTCCAACAGACACACCAATATTTTATCCTGATACGGATGGTAAACCTATGGCTGCAAGCGACCGGCACAGACGTATCCTCTTTCGCACAATAGAAACACTTGAAGCGCATTACGCAAAACAACCAGATGTTTACGTCTCTGGTGATATACTGATGTATTACGTGGAAGGCGACCCACATCAAGTGATCTCACCGGACGTGTTAGTCTCTTTCGGGTTAGAGAAAAAAGAGCGGCTTACGTATCTTGTCTGGGTGGAAGGTAAAACGCCTGATTTTGTGATGGAATTTAGTAGCAAAAGCACTTATAATGATGATTTAGGAAAAAAAATGGATCGCTATGCTTTTTTAGGGATCCAAGACTACTTCTTATATGATGCGGAAGGTCTATTCTTACCATCTCAACTGATGGGTTTTACATTAGTTGATGGTGAATATGTTCCGATTTCGGATGATGGAGATGGGGGTCTACATTCTGATGTTCTCAGTTTAGATTTCCATGTGGATGATGTAGGCTTAGGGTTATATGATCCTGTTGCGGAGGCATGGCTGCAGACCCCAGCCGAATCAGCCGAAGCACGCGCTGAGATAGCAGAAGCACGCGCTGAACAGGAAGCAGCACGCGCTGAACAGGAAGCAGCACGCGCTGAACAGGAAGCAGCACGCGCTGAAACCGCTGAAGCCGAAGTCGCACAACTCAGAGAACAACTGGAACGCTTGCAAAGGCGCAGATAACACGAAACCCATAACAGCACGTTGGGACAGATGCAGTCTTTTCACTGGGAAGGGACAGGGTTTTTACATTTCCTCAATACTTGCTATCGTCAATAGTTTATGTTATAATCGTTACCAAAGATATGAGACTGGATAATAGCAATGATATTCTATGCTCTCACCAGAATTCCAATCCAAACTTGAACATTTCCGCATCCAATGCCGAAAACCGTTCCGAGGAAAATTCCGTGGAGAACGTCGCAGCCTAAATCGCGGTACAGGACTGGAATTTGCTGACTATCGTCTCTACAAACACGGTGATGACCTGCGGTATCTTGACTGGAACGCCTATGCACGTTTAGAAAAGTTGTATATCAAACTGTTCCAAGCAGACGAAGAACTGCCGGTTTCTATCTTGATAGATACGAGTCAATCGATGGCGTTTGGCGATCCCACGAAACTGACTTATGCGAAACAACTCGCTGAAGCATTAGGGTACATTGCTTTAGCAAATTCCGATAGGGTAACGCTTTACACAGTATCAGATCACCTGAATCACACGTTACCAACCATCTATGGAAAATCGCAATATTCTCGACTTCAGAAGGCACTCGCAACAATTAAGATAGGTGGCACAACACAATTATCCATGTGTCTAAAACAACTTGCAACATCACAACCGCAAGCAAGTGTTGTCATAATACTAAGTGATTACTTATCACCTGATGGATACATAGATGGAATAAACGCTTTAATAGGGAGGGAGTTCGCTCTGACATTGATCCACATTCAATGTACCGAAGAAATAGAACCACCACCAATGGGTGAATGGCGATTAGAAGACGTAGAAACAGGAGAGACAAAAGAGATTACAATTAGCGAAGAAACAGTCGCACACTTCCAAAAAAGAAATAAGGAATTTTGTCAAAACTTAAGTCGGTTTTGCACAGAAAAAGGCATCGGTTATGACCGAATAAGCACAGACATATCTATTGAGACTATGGTACTGGAGAACCTACAACACATAGGTTTTATTCAACGTAAATACTGATACATTAAGAACAGTTCCAAAGGAGAATCGTATGCAGAAAAAGTTTAGATATACAACAATAGAACTCATTCAAGGAGACATTACCAAAGAAAAAGTGGACGCGATCGTGAATGCTGCAAACGAAAAACTCATCGGTGGTGGCGGTGTGGATGGTGCAATTCGTCGGGCAGGAGGTGAAGAAGTAACAAAGGAATGTGACATCATACGAGCACGACAAGGTGGATGTCCAACCGGAAAAGCGGTTATCACAACTGGTGGGAACTTACCAGCACAATATATTATTCACACCGTTGGTCCAGTTTGGAAGGGAGGCGACTCAGGTGAACCCGAACTCCTCGCAAGTTGTTATAAAGAGAGTATCGCATTAGCAGTAAAGAATGGTTTGTATTCAATCGCATTTCCTTCAATTAGCACGGGTATCTACGGTTATCCGACAGAAAAAGCAGCACATATTGCACTCCAGACAATTCGGGAGTTAGCAGAAAACGCCGATAGGATGCCGACTTTAGTCCAGTTTGTTTTATTTGATGATGCCACTTTCGGATGTTATACAGACGCACTATCGGATCTTTAACTGCTGGAAGCAACAAGTCTGTAGGAGCGATCTCCGAATCGCGAACCTAAAACATTAGAATACCATGACAAAACACTAGTTAAGAATTCAACATAGAAGGAAACTGACATGATCACAAGATTGGTGAATAAAAACATATCAAAAAGAAGGCGTAGATTTGCGTTACTGTTGTCTTTTATCATTCACGGTATTGCAGTGATTATCTTAGGTCTATGGTTAATAAAACCGATGATACAAGATATTGATGATACAATGTTCGTAGAGATAGTTTCTGTAGATACCACAGAACGAGATATTAGACAAGATTTACCAAAACCGATCCCAAAACCGATACCTAAGATGGTGCATAAAGTCGAAACAATGGGTCTTAGAGGTGTCTCAAGTGCGGAACGTATTCCAACACCTGTCAATCCGCTTGCACCTGTCCAAGAAGAAGTGCCTTTGGATGCCCCGACTATGTTAGAAAACGTCACAAGACTTGCACCTTCACCTGAATCTATCTTGAATCGCTCAGAACTTGATGGTCCAGCACTCTCTGATATTGAAACTTCTACTGATGGTATTTCGTCAATAGAGGGCAAACGTAGTAGTGGGACAGTTGGTGTCGCAGACAGAGGTAGAGGCAGTACAGGATTAGGCAATTTCACAAAAGGCACTGGGGCAGGACAGGGATTTGAGGATTTAGAAGAAGGATTTGGAAAGCTACCTACACTACGAGACGAGATCGGTGATAAATTGGGCGGCATCTTAAAAGGTAGTGGAAACGAACTAAAAGGACATATCCGAATCATTCGACTTAAACATTCGTTAAGTGATTGGTGGCAAGACCCAACCGCAGTTCCATCTCTAATTGATTGGCTAAAGGAATGGACACCCATTCGTGCGGATATGAGTTTCGCTGGCGGTGCACTGTCATTGACAGACCCGAAGATTATGAACGCACCGTTAATCATCATGACAGGACACGATAGATCAATGGCGACAGGACGTAAACTGATGAAGGGTACCCCAATGAAAGCAGAATTCACACAAGCCGAACGTATTGCACTACGGAAGTATGTATTGGATAGAGGCGGCACACTTTTCTTTGATGATTGCGGACTGAAAGCAACATTTTCAAACACCGTTGAACATGAACTTAGAATGATATTTCCCGAATTCGCATTAGAAAAACTCCCCCATGAACACGAACTCTATAAAATCTTCTTTAACCTCAAGAAACCACCTGAAGGGGGTGAAGTGTTTTGGGGAAGTGAGAATAAAGCAAAACCCACGAGATATAAGTTCCATCGTGGTATATACGTGCCACGAACACCAGGCGATAAGAAAAAACCGAATCTAACATTTAAAGATTCGCAAGGAACATTACGAACAACAAACAGACTCGGTGTCATCTTCAACAGAAAAGACTACCTGTGTGCAATGGAAACAGCTGAGATAAATTCCAGAACAGCACTACGTCTACGTCGTTCCACTGATGTCTATCGCTTTATGACAAATCTCATGATTTATGCACTAAAATACGGTGGCAATACCGACCGTTCAGAGTATCAAGAATAGAATGCAATGACTACCCATCGTAGGGACGAGGGGACCTCATCCGCCATCGTAGGGATTAGGTTTCCTCATCTCTATGCACGCGTAAACTCCTTCCAAGGAGAAACATCTATAATTTGGCATCCAGCAATTTTAGTCGGATAACCCTAATCCTTCCCATCTATCTTCCCGCGTTTCTCCTCTCAACAGGAACGGGAATCATATCCCCGACACTCTCCATCTACATCAAATCGTTTGATTTGAGTTATACATTGACAACATTCGTCATCGCGGTCGGTGTCGTTGGTAACATCCCCGCAGGTGTCCTTGTAGAACGGATGGGAAGAAGGACTTCAATGCTGCTTGGATTGATAATGGTCGGTATTTGTACAATCGGCATGGGAACAGCACAGAATCTGTTTCAACTCATCGTTGCACAGTTGATTGGAGGTGTCGGCAACGCACTCTGGATGCTATCACGGCATGCTTATATGACAGATGTGATTCCACTGCCAAAGCGGGGACGTTCGATCGCGTTATTTGGGGGTGTCAACCGAATGGGAACCTTCGCAGGAAAATTCGGAGCAATTTTTCTCGGCACAAACCTACGACTCCCGTTTTACATCCATGCTGTGATCACGCTGTTGACGTTAATCATCTGCTACTTCTCTATACCCGAAACAAAACAGGAACACACTGGTAAAGAAAGCGACGAACAAACTTATCTTACACAACTGATTGCGGTATCAAAAGAGCATTACACGCTTTTAGTCACAGCAGGAATCGGTCAAGTTTGCGTTCAAACATTGAGACGCGGATGTAATATTATTGTGCCACTCTATGCTGATAACGTTTTAGGTTTATCCGAACTATATGTGCGTTTAGTGGAGATGATTTCATCAGCAGTTGACATGTCAATGTTCCCACTTGCGGGGTTCATGATGGACCGCTTCGGAAGACGATATGCGACAGTTCCTGGCATCTGTATCTTCGCAACAGGCATGGTACTGATGCCTTTTACGAATACTTTTACATGGCTACTGCTTGCTGCTATAATGATGCGATTTGGGAATGGAACAGCATCAGGCACTATGATGACACTCGGGGCGGATTTAGCACCAGCGGAAGGAACCGGTGAATTTCTTGGATTGTGGAGAATTACCGGGGATTTCGGAGGCGCAGCGGGACCTGTCGTTGTAGGCAATATCGCTGACATATTTGGGTTAAGTATATCAGCATTTGCCTTAGGTGGGATCGGTTATCTGGCAGTCGGCATCTTTCTCTGGTTAGTACCAGAAACACTCCAGAGAGAATGAGATGCCGGGAAAGGGACTCGAACCCTTACGCGCGATGTGCACACTAGAACCTGAATCTAGCCTGTCTACCAAATTCCAGCATCCCGGCTCATTGAAATGGTATACATAGTATACAATAGACTCAAAGTTATAGTCAAATTAAAACGGGAATATGATATAATGATATGTGATATCTATGCAGATTCATTTGACGGAGAAAAATAATGAAACTTTACGCTTATATTCCTATACTGTTTTGTGTCTTCATGATAGTAAGCGGGTGTCAATCCAAAGCATTGCAAACGATATTTGAAGCAC
>VXOP01000423.1 GCA_009839975.1 Candidatus Poribacteria bacterium | reverse complement strand
TGATTATTTATTTAATCTTCATCTAATCGCACCGTTGTGAACTGTATAAAAAACATCATAATCTAACATATAAACCTAAGAGGAAACATCATGGAACAGGTAGAAACTTTGCCTGAAGAATATATCAACAGTCAAGAACAAGACATCAAGACAGTTTTGCACGAACTCCACACACTAATCAAGACTGCTTTACCGGGACAAGACATCTGTATGTGGGAGGGGATTTTCTGGGGTGGTAGTGAACAGAGAATCATCGGCTACGGAAATTTCTCATATACACGTTCAGATAAAAAACAGGTCGAATGGTTCCTCATAGGATTAACCCGACAGAAAAACTACTTCAGCGTCTATGTTAACGCTGTTGAAGGTAGAAAGTACTTGGCTGAAATTTATAAGTTCCAACTCGGTAAAGTCAAGACAGGAAAGAGTAGTATTAGTTTTAATAAACTTGAGGATGTCAATCTTGACACATTACGCGAAATGATTGAACACGCAGGTAGACTCACCACGGAGAAAATGGAATGAACGACTCACCCAAGCATACAAACCGTCTAATTCACGAAACAAGTCCTTATCTACTCCAACATGCACACAACCCTGTTGACTGGTATCCGTGGGGTGAAGAAGCGTTGGAACGCGCAAAGCATGAGCAGAAACCGATTCTACTCAGTATCGGCTACTCTGCCTGCCATTGGTGCCACGTTATGGAACGTGAGTCCTTTGAAAATGAGGATATCGCTGCAATCATGAACCAACTGTTTGTTAATATAAAGGTTGACAGGGAGGAACGACCAGATTTGGATGAAATCTACATGAACGCAGTCCAGATCCTGACGCGTCAAGGGGGGTGGCCCATGACAGTATTCCTTACACCTGATCTGAAACCTTTCTTCGGCGGCACCTACTATCCACCTGAAGACAGATATGGTAGACCCGGTTTTCCAAAGGTAATGTACGCAGTGATAGAGGCATACAACGATAAAAATGACCAAGTTCTGGAACAAGCAGATCAGATCACTGCGCAGCTCAATCAGATGAGCAATCTTGTTACTTCTCAAGAGAATGAATTGACAGAAGAACTCATGACAAAGGCGTTTCAACACTATCGTTCCCAATTTGATTCACACTACGGCGGTTTCGGCAATGCACCGAAATTTCCACCAAGTATGGGAATACCTTTTCTCTTGCGGTATTGGCATCATAGCGGCAATGTGAATGCTTTAGAGATGGTAGAACTAACATTGCAGAAGATGGCACGCGGTGGGATGTATGACCAGCTCGGTGGTGGTTTCCATCGTTATTCTACAGATGCACGTTGGCTTGTCCCTCATTTTGAAAAAATGCTCTACGACAATGCGCAACTCGTTGTTGCCTATTTTGAGGCGTATCAAGCAACGCAGAATAGTTTTTACTTGGACATTGCCACAGAGACTTTAGATTATGTCCTACGTGAAATGTACGATGCTGAAAATGGGGGTTTCTATTCCACACAAGATGCTGATAGTGAAGGTGTTGAGGGTAAATTCTTTGTCTGGGAACCTTCTGAGGTAGAAGACATTATCGGAGAGGAGAACACGGAGATCTTCTGTGAGTTTTACGACATCACACCCCATGGAAACTTTGAAGGAGAGAGCATCCTACATATACAGACGCCATCTGATGTCTTTGCCCGAAAATTGGGAATGGATCAAGCTGCATTAGACACACTCCTAACAGATTGCAAACAGAAACTATTTACGGAAAGAGAGAAGCGGATTAAACCCGGACTTGATGACAAAATCCTAACGAGTTGGAACGGTATCATGATACGCGGTATGGCGATGGGGTATCAACTAACAGGCAAACTCGAATATTTGACTGCATGCGAAAAATCTGCTGAGTTTGTGTTGACAACCCTTTCTCAAGAGGATGGTCTACTCTTACGCACCTACCGAGAAGGTAAAAGTCATTTGAACGCCTATCTTGAGGACTATTCATATTTCATCGCGGGTTTAGTTGCATTATACGAAGCGAGTTTTGATGCGAAATGGCTTACTGAAGCAGAACGACTTGCCAATATCATGATAGAGCAGTTTGCAGATGATAATGGAGAGGGGTTCTTTTTTACAGGCAAAGCACATGAATCCCTCATCGTTCAATCCAAATCCGCTTATGATGGAGCAACACCCGCGGGTGCATCTATGGCAGTCCATAGTCTGTTACGTCTTGCTAAACATCTGGACAAACCTGAATTCCACGACAAGGCAGTGAATACATTAAAACTCTATTTTCATCAGATGGACGTGATGCCTTCGGGTTCGGGTCAACTGCTCTGTGAGTTAGCGTTTCTGCTTTCAACACCGAAAGAAATTGCTATCGTTGGCAACAGAGAGGATGCAAAGACGGGAGCGATGTTAGCAGCATTACACGGCATGTATCTACCGAATAAGATCGTGGCATTAAGTGAATCCCTAGATGCAGCTACACTCCCACTGCTCGCGAACAAATCACTTATAGATAACAGCACAACTGCTTATGTCTGTGAGAATTATGTTTGCCAAGAACCGACAACTGACGTTGATGCCTTTGTTGAGATGTTAAGTTAACAATACCTTCTCCATTTTTGATACTTCAGTTGTATGAGAATATAGTGTTAATCTAACATTGATCCATCATATTGCAGAATTATGTGAATAAAAAGAGTTTCAGGTTTATGCTGAAGTGTTTTTAACTATCATTAA